>JAGNHB010000072.1 GCA_018001935.1 Acidobacteriota bacterium | reverse complement strand
ATCATCGCGACGGGTACTCACCTGAAGGAACTCTTCCTCGTCCCGCATCTGGCCGCTTCCTCGGGTGTTCCCTCTTAATTTCTTGCTCGGTTTGACAAAAACTCTATTTAGAAGGTACTAAACCCCTGACAGCCTTTATTGAACCACGAACCACACCGACCACCGGCTAAGCTCATCCATCCCTTCGGGATGCCGCCGTTCACCCCCGGGTGCGGCCTTCCGGTCCGTGGAGCAGCGGCCGGAAACAACCCGCCTTCCCTGCACCCTTTCAGGGTGCGTTTGATCCCCCCGCGGCCGCGTTCCGGGGGCTGCGACGCGGGCGCCCCGAACGAGAGGCTCGCTACACGTTCGCGGCCGGCGCCCGCGTCTGGCCACCGGCTGGGACGCCCCCTCCCCTTCAGGGAGGGCCAGGACCCTCGAAGCATCAACTCCGGTCGGGCTCCGCGAGCGTCCGAGCTGGTTCGATTTATGATCCTCCTCCCCGATTCCCCGAAGGGGAAAGGCGTTTGGACCCGGGGCAAGCCGCGGACGCCGGGGAGCCCAAGCCGGAGCGCGAAAAGGTGACGGGCGTCCGCGGCGCCGCCCCGGGGTCAAGACGTGGCAGCGCAGGGGCAAACCCGCCCCGAAGGCGGCGGGAACAGAACCGCCCTTTCCAATTGTGACGCCCCCGCAAAAAGTCTTTTATGCCCGCGAATCACGCGAATGAACGCGAATCAGAAATCAACAATCAATAGATATTATTCGTGTTATAAATTCGCGTATATTCGTGTTATTCGCGGGAAATCTCCCTTTCGCGACTTTTTGCGGGGTCATCAATTGTTGCTCAATTTGACAAAGACTATACTCTGAAGGTACTACGCTCTTCCCGGGACCTCGCCCGGTAACCGTGGCCTTGGAAGGCAACCGGGATCGACAACATGTTGGTAAGAACGCAGCCGCTAAAGCGCCTGGATCGGTCCAGGCATCTTCCCGGGACCTCTCCGTGCCTCAGCGCCTCTGCGAGAGCTTCAGGAGCACGGAACGCCCACCTCGGCAACGGGTGGTGTCCTGGCCCTGAATCACGGGCGTGTGTCCTGAACCTGATTCGTGTTCGCCACCCCTTTGCCCCGTTCGGATGGTGGCCTTTCATGTCTTCACCGCGCCAGGGTCGTGTATGCCGCGTCCCCACCTTGTCAGGATCATGCCCTCTGCGTCTTCCACCCACCGGGATCGTGCCCTCTGCGCCTTCACCCCGTCAGGGGTGAAATGTTTGTAGAAAGGGCAGTTATAAAGATTCCCCTCCCCCGCGCGCCGCCGGTCCGGGAGGGTGCTCCGGAGCACGGTTCACCCCCGGCGGCGCGCGGGGGAAATCAATACAACCTCTTATACTACCAACATTTCACCCCTGACGGGGTGAGGGCGCGGCGGCGATCGACTCCCCGCGGCGGGAAAACCCGCCCGGCAGACCCGCCTCCTCGAACGTCCCCCGGCCCGCTAAGAAGCCGGATGCACGGAGTACGCATCGGGTGGAACTTGTCCTCGTCCCGCAACCGGCCGCCTGTCCGGAGGTTCGCTCCTGATTTCTCGCGCACTTTGGCAAAGATCTTACTTCGAGGGAACTGCAGCCTACAGCCTTTCCCCCGGCTGCGACGGCGACGGCGATTGCGATTACGACAGCGATTGCGATACCGATACCGATACCGATGGGAACCCCTCCGGACCTACAGCCCAACCCGGATAAACCGGAAAAGGAACCACGAAATACACGAAATACACGGACGGGATTCCGGGGCCGAGGCAAGGTGCTCCGCACTCGCCGTGTACGCCGCGTCCCCACCCTGTCAGGATCATGCCCCCTGCGTCTTCGCCCCACCGGGACCCTGCCCCCTGCGTCTTCACCTCATAGGGGTGAAATATTTGTAGAAAAGGCAGTTATCAAGATTCCCCTCCCCCGCGCGCCGCCGGTCCGGGAGGACGCTCCGGAGCACGGTTCACCCCCGGCGGCGCGCGGGGGAAAATATAAGCAACCGCTTTTACTACAAACATTTCACCCCCGACGGGGTGAGGACCCGGCGGCGATGGACTCCCGGTGGCCGGAAAACCCGCCCGGCGGACCCGCCTCCTCGAACGTCCCCGTTGCCCGCCAAGAAGCCGGATGCACGGAGTACGCACCGGGTGGAACTTGTCCTCGTCCCGCAACCGGCCGCCAGTTCGGATGTTCGCTCCTGATTTCTCGCGCACTTTGGCAAAGATCTTACGCTTTCTCCCGGGACCTCGCCCGGTAAAAGTGGCCTGGAAGGCAACCGGGATCGACAACTTGCTGGAAAAAACGCAGCCGCTAAAGCGCCTAAACCCCTTTTCGATTGCGATACCGATTCCGATACCAACCCCGATAAAATCCGTTCCGACCTTCAGCCTAACAGCCTTCAGCCTATCGACCTTTCGACTGCGATACCGATACCGATACCGATGGGAACCCCTCCGGACCTACAGCCTACAGCCCACAGCCTACAGCCTCTCCCCCGACTGCCCCGCGCAGAGGGCGTCCAGGAGGGCGAGGATGGCGGCCGGGGTCTTCGCGTGGAAGGCCTCGTTGCGGAGGCGGGCGGCGTCGGGGAAACCGTGGATCAGCCACGAGCAGTACTTCTTCATCTCCCCGCAGACCTTGACGGCGGGGAGTTCCGCGTTGACCGCCCGCCCGGCCAGGTCGCGGCAGATGGCCAGGAGGTCTCCCGTGGAGGCGGGCGTGTACGGCTCGCCGGACAGGTGGCGGGCCGTCTGGGCGATCAGGTAGGGGTTGCGCATGATCCCCCGTCCGATCATCACGGCGTCGCAGCCCGTCTGCGCCACCATCCGGGCGGCGTCCTCCGGGGTGAAGACGTCGCCGTTGCCGATGACGGGGACCTTGAGCAGGGCCTTGAGTTCGGCGATGTGGTCCCAGTCGGCGTGCCCGGTGAACATCTGGGCCCGGGTGCGCGGGTGCAGGGTGACGGCGTCGACGCCGCAGTCCTCGGCGAGGCGGCCGATCTCCCGGAAGTTGAGGTCTTTTTCGGTGAACCCGGAACGGATCTTCAGCGTGAGGGGGACGGAGACGGCGGCGCGGACCCGCCGCAGGATCGTTTCCAGGAGGCGGGGCTGGGTCAGCAGGAAAGCCCCCCCGCGGCTGCGGACCACCTTCCGGGCGGGGCAGCCGGCGTTGATGTCCACCAGGTCGGCGCCCGCCTCCTCGGCGATGCGCGCGGAAGCCTCCATGGCCTCGGGGCGCGCCCCGTAGAGCTGGATCCCGAAGGGGCGCTCCCCCGGCGCCCGCTCCATGAGGGCCAGGGTGCGCGTCTGCTTCCGGACGGCGCCCTCCACGCTCACCAGTTCGGTGTAGGAGAGGCCGCACCCGCCGAATCCCCGGACCATCCCGCGGAAGCGGACGTCGGTGACGCCCGCCAGCGGGGCCAGCAGGACGGGCGGGGAGATGACGAGGCGGCCGAGGGTCAGGTCTGACTTCATGCTTCCTTAAACCACGGATGGACATGAATAACCACGGATGAACACGGATAAACACGGATCGGGTTCCGCGGGCCCCGGTTCAGCTGAAGTATCTCCTGCAAATTCAATGAATTTTTCTCGGGTCCCCGGTCTGAACCGTCGATTGATGGTCCTTCTCACGGATCCGCAACCATCCGTGTCGATCCGTGTTCATCCGTGGTTTTCTCCCGCATCCGTGTTGGCCGTGGTCCCGTCACCCGGCGGCGCGCTTGGTCTCGACGCGGCGGACGAGGGCCTCGCAGAAGGTTTCCACCCCTTCGCCGGTCCGGCAGGAGAGCGGGAAGACCTCGAGCTTGGGGTTGATCCCGCGGGCGTTGTGGACCGCCCGCTCCAGGTCGAAATCGGTCAGGGGGATCAGGTCGATCTTGTTGACCACCAGGATGGAGGACTTCCGGAACACGGCGGGGTACTTCAGGGGTTTGTCGTCCCCCTCCGCGGCGCTCAGGACCACCAGTTTCTCGTCCTCGCCGAGGGAGTAGGAGGACGGGCAGACCAGGTTGCCCACGTTCTCGATGAAGAGCAGGTCCGTCCGGTCCAGGGGCAGGGCGTCCAGGTGCTCCTCGATCATGAGGGAGTCCAGGTGGCAGGAGCCGCAGGTGATGATCTGCCGGACCGGCACCCCCAGCTTCTCGATGCGCCGGGCGTCGTTCTCGGTCTGGACGTCCCCTTCCAGGACCGCGCAGCGGACCTTCCCGGCGATCCTCGGCAGGACGGCCTCCAGCAGGCTGGTTTTCCCGCTGCCGGGGGAGGAGATCATGTTGACGGCGAAGATGCCCCTCTCCCGGAAGCCGCCCGCGAGCCTCGCGGCGATCTCGTCGTTCTTCGACAGGACTTTCTGCTCAAGCTTGATGATATCCTTCAACGTACTCCACCTCGACATCGATGATTTCCAGTTCGTCGCCGGAGACGACGGTGATCTGCCTCGAACCGCAGTAGGGGCAGGAAAACTGGTAGTCGTCCACGGGGAAGTCCTCGCGGCAGGAACCGCACTGGGCCGACACCGAGGTCTCGTCGATGACCAGCTCCGCCCCTGCCAGCCCCGACTCCTCCACCACCGCCTCCCACGCGAAGAGGAGGGCGTCGGGGAGGACATTGGAGAGGGGCCCCACCTTGACGCGCACCGCGGTGACCCGGGTGTGCGGGTAGGGCTGCACCGTCTCCAGGGCGGTTTCCAGGATGTCGCGGGCGACGGAGACCTCGTGCATCGCTCACTCCGCTTTTTGCGGGGAGGCGGGAGGGGGCTCGGCCACGGGGACGCTCTCCGCCAGGTGATTGTAAGTCTCCGACAGTTCGGGGAAGAAATCCCCCTTGCGGAAGAAGACCGGGGTCAGCTTCCGGGCCTCGGCATCGTCCTGCATGTGTTTCTGAAGGCGGTAGAGGGGCCCCGCCACCTTCTGCAGGGTGAAGATCCCCCAGGTGACCATCATGACGCAGATGAAGCCGGCCGCCCCCCAGATGGTGGCCCGGAGGGAGAAGGAGAGTTCCCGCATGAGGACGCGCCCGTCCGCGCCGCTCCGGGCCACGAAGGGCTCCACGCTCTCCAGCGTGCTGTTCGTGGCGAAGTACACCAGCCCGAAGGCGGCCACGGCACAGGCGACCTGCAGCAGGATGAACGAGTACTGGAACATCCGGGCGACGACGAAGACCCTCCGCTTCCTGATTCTCATACTCCCTCCGGTTGTCAGTGGGTTTGCGGCTGATCGGTCCTGGGGACCTTGAACTGGTCGGGGTGCGCCTTCAGGATCGCCCGGTACCAGGACTCGGGGTATCCCGGGTGCTTGACGTTGCCCTTCTCGTCCCGGACGTTCCCGTCCAGGTACTTGACGAGGAGGGATTCCCCGAGTTTGCGCCAGCGCTTGACCGTCTGCTCGGCCACCCGGCACGAATAGGCCGTCAGGAAGGCACGGGCGCGGTCGGGGGACTCCTTGTGGATGGCCAGGGCCTCGGCTTCGACCGTGGGCTGCGCGGATGCGAACTGCCCCTCGAGCTCCCGCTGCACCACCTGGATGTCCTTGATCATGTCACAATACCGGGAATACGCGGTGTTGGCGACGAAGTTGAACACCCACCAGGCCGATTCCCAGGTGAAATGCCCGAAGTCGCCGGTCCCCACCGCGAAGTTGTGGGGGATTTCCCGGATCCCGCAGTAGGCGGGGAAGTAAACCGTGGAGAAGGTGTCGTCCACGCCGAACCAGAGGACCCCGCCGATGGGGTCGGGGAGCCAGGACCGGGCCTGGGAGACGAAGGAGAAGCCCGTCTGCTGGGTCGAGGTGGCCCGCTCGTTGAAGTACTCCTGGCCGTCCACCTTCCAGGTCATGGGGCGCCAGCGGTAGGGTGCGACGTAAGGGCCGGCGCCGATGTCCTTCGTCATGTCCATGGGCGTCCCCTCGAAGTGGTCCCGCATCAGCTCCATGACGTCGCGGACGGAGAGTTTCCGGTCGGGCTTGATCCACAGGGGCAGCGGTTCCGCCTTGGGGTTTCCCATGACGTAGTCGGTGGGCAGCTTCAGGCTGGGTGCGGCCCGGTTGAAGAAGGCGTAGACCCGGGCCTCGCAGGCGCGCAGGGCGCCGAAGTCGGGCGGGGCGTAGGCGTCCACGAAGCTGAAGTCCTTGTCCTCCCCCTTGAAGAAGCCCTTCTCGCGGGCGAAGCTGATCACGTCGGGGGCAAAGAGGCAGTTCTCCGGGTCGTCGAGGGGGAACTGCCGGATCCGCGCCTGGTTGGCGTGGGCGCAAATGTAGCCGTCGGGAACCCGGCGGGCCACCCAGACGGCGCCCTTGGCGTCGGGCCCCTTGCCGATGAGGTCCATGATCCAGGCCTCGTTGGCGTCGGCGATGGAGAAGGTCTCGCCCTCGCTGACGTACCCGTACTCCTTCACGAACTCGCCCATGATCCGGATGGCCTCCCGGGCGGTCTTCGCCCGCTGGAGGGTGATGTAGATCAGGCCGCCGTAGTCCATGGACCCCTTGCCGCCCTCGCACTCCTTGCGGCCACCGAAGGTGGTCTCGCCGATCACCAGCTGGTGCTCGTTCATGTTCCCCACCACGGCGAAGGTTTTCGGGACCTGCCGGATCCGGCCCAGGTACTTGCCGGTGTCCCACTCGCAGACGTCCAGCATCTCTCCGTCCAGGTGCTCGCGCGCCGGCGTGTAGTAGAGTTCGCCGTAGAGGGTGTGGGAGTCCGCGGAGTAGGTGACGTTGACCGACCCGTCGGCGGAGGCCCCCCGGGTGACGATGTAGTTGGTGCAGGCGAAACCGGGGACGGCTAGGCACGCCGCAAGGAGGCCGACGGCGAGGATGCGGTGAGCGGTGGATCTGGGCATGGGCAAAGTTCTCCTTCCACAAGTTAAAAGAGTATGATACACGAAGCGGCCGTGGGATTCACCAGTTTATTCGCGGTCCGGCCCGCGCTCCCGGCCGGGGCTTTCCGAAGCCAACTTCAACATATCCTGAAAGAAACGCCTTCCCGGAATTCCTTTGATTTTGTCGGGACCGGGTGATATAGTGCGCGGGATCGTCCGCTCGCGCACCCCAGGCAAGCCTTGCCGGGTCGGGCGGGCGGGGCCGGCTCCCTGGGCCGGCGCCCACCTCGGCAACTGGAGGCAATCGATGTCATCGTTGAGAGAGAAGACCCGCGAACTCCTCGACATGGTGGAGGCCGCCCGGCAGGGCGGCGGGGTCGACCGGATCAAGGCCCAGCACGACAAGGGGAAGATGACGGCCCGGGAGCGGCTCGACATCCTGGTGGACCCCGGCTCCTTCCACGAACTGGACATGTTCGTCCAGCACAAGTGCACCGACTTCGGCATGGAGAAACAGGTTTACCCCGGGGACGGGGTCGTCACCGGCTACGGGACCATCAACGGCCGGCTGGTCTACGTCTACGCCCAGGACTTCACCGTGCTGGGCGGCTCCCTGGGCAAGAAGTGCGCCGAGAAGATCTGCAAGGTCATGGACCTGGCCGTCCAGAACGGCGCCCCCTGCATCGCCCTCAACGACAGCGGCGGGGCCCGCATCCAGGAAGGCGTGATGAGCCTGGCCGGCTACGGCGACATCTTCTACCGCAACACCACCTGTTCCGGGGTGATCCCGCAGGTCGCCGTCATCATGGGCCCCTGCGCCGGCGGGGCGGTCTACTCCCCCGGCATCCAGGACTTCATCTTCATGGTGAAGGGCACCAGCCACATGTTCATCACCGGCCCGGACGTCATCAAGGCCGTGACCAAGGAGGAGGTGACCCAGGAGGAACTGGGCTCCGCCGCCACCCACAACACCCTGAGCGGCGTGGCCCACTTCATGGTGGAGGACGAGGCAGAAGCCCTCTCCCGGGTCAAGACCCTGCTGGGCTTCCTCCCGGCCAACAACCTCGACCTCCCGCCCATCGTTGAGACCACCGACGACCCCCAGCGGATCTGCGACGACCTCTACGACATCGTTCCCCTCGACCCCATCAAGGCCTACGAGGTGAAGGACGTCATCCGCTCCGTGGTGGACAACGGCTTCTTCCTGGAAGTCCATGAACACTACGCCCCCAACATCACCGTGGGCTTCGCCCGCCTGGGCGGACGCTCCGTGGGCGTGGTGGCCAACAACCCCCAGCACTTCGCGGGGACGCTGGACATCAACGCCTCGGTGAAGGGCGCCCGCTTCGTGCGCTTCTGCGACGCCTTCAACATCCCGCTGGTGGTCCTGGTGGACGTCCCGGGTTTCCTGCCCGGCAAAAGCCAGGAACTCAACGGCATCATCCGCCACGGGGCCAAGCTCATGTACGCCTTCTCCGAGGCCACGGTCCCGCGGGTCACGGTGACCCTGCGCAAGTCCTACGGCGGCGCCTACATTGTGATGAACTCCAAGCACATCGGGGCCGACCTCAGCTTCGCCTGGCCGTCGGCGGAGATCGCGGTCATGGGGCCGGAAGGCGCCATCAACGTCATCTTCCGCAAGGAACTGGCCCAGGCCGAGGACTCGGCCGCCAGGCGGCTGCAGCTCCTCGACGACTACCGCAAGAAGTTCGCCAACCCCAAGCTCCCCTCGGAGCACGGTTTCATCGACGAGATCATCCCGCCGCACCTCACCCGGGTCCGCCTGGTGTCCGCCATGGAGTCCCTGCAGGGGAAACGCACCCACAAGCCGGCCCGCAAGCACGGCAACATTCCGCTGTAGGAGGCGCGCCATGAAGAAGGTCCTGGTGGCCAACCGCGGCGAGATCGCCCAGAGCGCCATCCGGTGCATCCGGGAGATGGGCATCGAGACCGCCGCCGTCTGCTCGCAGGTGGAGCCCGACGCGCTCCACATCCGGAACGCGGACCAGGTGTTCATCCTCCCCGGCGGGCACATCTCCCTCAACTACAACTCCCAGGAACGGATGCTCGAGTGTGCCCTGGCGGCCAAGGCCGACGCCATCTACTGCGGCTACGGTTTTCTCTCGGAGGTGCCGGAATTCGCCAAGGCCTGCAGCGACAAGGGCATCACCTTCATCGGCCCCGACGCCGGGCACCTGGAGAACCTCCGGAACAAGCCCCACTGCCTCGAGGCGGCGGCGTCCCTGGGCATCGCCACGCCGGTCCACTCCGCCACCATCGCCAACGAGGACGACCTGGTGGTCAAGGCCGCCGACATCGGCTACCCCGTCTTCCTGAAACCCCACTGGGGCTCCGGCGGCCGCCGCATCATCAAGGCCTACCGCCGCGAGGACCTCCTGGAGAGCTACCGGGGGCTCATCCGCGAGCGCGAGATCCGCAACCTCAACATTCCCTACTACCTCGAGAAGTCGATCCGGTCGGCGGTGCACCTGGAATTCCCGGTTCTGGCGGACCAGCACGGCAACGTCGTCCATTTCGGGGAGCGGGAGTGCGTCGTCCAGCGCCGCTACCAGAAGATCATCTCCGAGACCCCGTCCCCCCGCCTCAAGCCCGAGACCCGGCTCAAGATGGCCGAGGCCGCCCTGGCCATCGTCCGGAAGCTGGGCTTCGTCGGGTGCGGCGCGGTGGAATTCCTCCTCGACCCGGCGGGACGGTGGTACTTCCTGGAGATCAACCCCCGCATCCCCGTGGAGTACGCCCTCACCGACCTCACCTGCGGGGTGGAACTGATCAAGGAGCAGGTCCGCATCGCCGCCGGCGAGAAACTCCGGTTCAAGGGCAACGCCGTCACCCCCACCGGCCACGCCGTGGAGTGCCGGGTCAACGCCGAGGACCCCGAGCGCGATTTCAGGCCCTCGGCCGGGGTCATCTCGGAGTACTACCTGCCCGGCGGGTACGGTTACAGCGTGCAGTCCAGCGTCCAGAACGGCATGCAGGTGGACATCTACTTCGACCCCATGATCCTGAAGCTGAACTGCTTCGCCTCCACCCGCGAGGAGGCCCTCTCCAAGCTCCGCTTCTCCATGAGCGGGGTGCGCATCAAGGGGATCCGGACCAACCTCTCCTTCATCCGCCGGGTGATCCACTCGAAGGAGTTCGTGGAGAGCACCCTGACCTGCGACTTCAAGATCGAGGACTACCTGTCGCCCCGGTCCAAGGACAAGCGCCGCCAGGAGGTGGCGGCCATCGTCACCGCCCTGGAGCACGAACTGGGGATGCGGGCGAAGACCCCCGGCTATCGCCGGATGGGGGGCGAAACGAGCAACTGGAACCTGGCGGGTCGACTGGCGCTCCTCGGCCGTCGCGACCTGTAGCCCGCAGGGACCCCAAGGGAGACGAAAAGGATGAAATACAGGGTTTGCATCGACGACCACCACTACACCCTCGTCCTCGAGGACATCTTCCCCGACCCGGCGCACGAGATCCCGGTGGAGGTGGGATACCACCGCTACAAGGCCAAGATGATCGCCTGGGACGCCGACAAGGGGATCCGTTCCATCCTCCTGGACGGCGTGCCCTATGACATAGAGTTCTTCCGGAACGAGCAGGGCGCGGTCGAAGCCGTGAAGATCGACAACGAGACCTACGCCATCAACGAGGTCCGGGCCGGCAAGCTCCAGGCGGCCCGCCCCGTCAAGGAGCCGGTGAAGGAAGGCGTCGTGAAGGCCTTCATGCCCGGCCTGATCACCCGTGCCCCGAAAAAGCCCGGAGACAGGGTGAAGGAGGGCGAAACCGTCCTCTACCTCGAGGCCATGAAGATGGAAAACGCCATCAAGGCGCCCCGGGACGGCGAACTGAAGCGGATCGCCCAGGAATCCTCCACGGTCCTGACGGGCGACATCCTTTTCGTCGTGGAGTAACAGCGGGTCCTTCCCCGCCCCGGAGCCAGCCATGTCCAGACCTTTCGTCCACCTTCACGTGCACTCGGACTTCTCCCTCCTGGACGGCGCCTGCCCCGTCCACAAGATCGTCGACAAGGCCGCCGCCCTCGGGATGGAAGCCCTGGCCCTCACCGACCACGGGAACCTCTTCGGCGCGGTCCAGTTCTACCAGGAGACGAAAAAGCGCAAAATCAAGCCCATCATCGGCTGCGAGGTCTACGTGGCCCAGGGGAGCCGCCACAACAAGACGTCCCAGACCGAGAAGCGCTTCCACCTGATCCTGCTGGTCCGCGACGACGAAGGCTACCACAACCTCTGCCGGCTGGTCTCCCTGAGCTACACCGAGGGGTTCTACTACAAGCCCCGGGTGGACTGGGAACTCCTCGAGCAGCACGCCGGCGGGCTCATCGCGCTCTCGGCCTGCATCCAGGGCGAGGTCCCGGTGCTCCTGGAGCAGGGGGACGAGGCGGGGGCCGAGGCGGTCGCCCGCCGGTACGAGGACCTCTTCGGGAAGGGGAACTTCTACCTCGAGATCCAGGACCACGGGCTGCCGGAGCAGAAGTCGGTCAACCCCAAGCTGATCGCCCTCTCCCGCCGCACGGGGATCCCGCTGGTGGCCACCAACGACTGCCACTACCTCGAGGGCGACGACCACCTCGCCCAGGACGTGCTGGTCTGCATCCAGACGGGGAAACTCCTCAACGAGGAGAAGCGGATGCAGTTCAACTCCCGGGAGTTCTTCTTCAAGACCGCCGAGGAGATGGAAGCCCTGTTCCCCGACGTCCCCGAGGCCCTCGACAACACCGTGTCCGTGGCGGCCCGGTGCAACTTCGACTTCGACCTGACCTCCCAGCACTACCCCCGCTTCGAGATCCCCGCGGGGAGCACCCTGGACGACTACTTCGAGCAGAAGACCCGGGAGGGTTTCGCCGCGCGGCGCGAGGTGATCCTCGCCCTCCAGGCCTCCGGCGAGCTGCGCTATCCCCCGGAGGAGTACGACCGGCGCCTCGACTACGAGATCGGCGTCATCAAGAAGCTCAACTACGCCGGCTACTTCCTCATCGTCTGGGACTTCATCCGCCACGCCCGCGAGCGGCACATCCCCGTCGGCCCGGGCCGCGGCTCCGCGGCGGGGAGCCTGGTGGCCTACGCGCTGCGCATCACGGACCTGGACCCCCTCCAGTACGACCTCCTCTTCGAGCGTTTCCTGAACCCCGAGCGGGTCTCCCCCCCCGACATCGACATCGACTTCTGCAACCGCCGGCGGGAGGAAGTGATCCGGTACGTCACCGAAAAGTACGGGAAGGATTGCGTCTGCCAGATCATCACCTTCGGGACCATGCGGGCCAAGGCCGTGGTGCGGGACGTGGGCCGCGTGTTGGGGATGCCCTACGTCGAGGTGGACAAGATCGCCAAGCTCATCCCCCAGGAGCTCAACATCACCCTGGAGAAGGCCCTGAGCGTCGAGCCCCGCCTCACCGACGCCATGCGGGACAACCCCCAGGTCCGGCAGCTCGTGGAGATCGCCCGCAAGCTCGAGGGCTTCTCGCGGCACAGTTCCGTCCACGCCGCGGGGGTCGTCATCGCCCCGCGCCCCCTGCGGGAGATCGTGCCCCTCTACATGGGCTCCGACGGCGTGGTCACCACCCAGTACAACATGAAGGACGTGGAGAAGCTCGGCCTCCTGAAGATGGACTTCCTGGGGCTGATCACCCTCACCGTCATCGACGACGCCCTCAAGCTCATCCAGGAGACCCGCGGCCGGGGTGTGGACATCGACCGCATCCCCCTCGACGACGCCGAGACCTACAAGGTCTTCGCCGACGGCCGGACGGCGGGGATCTTCCAGTTCGAGAGCGCGGGGATGCGCAACTACCTCAAGAGCCTCAAGCCCAGCCGTTTCGAGGACATCATCGTCATGAACGCCCTCTACCGGCCGGGCCCCATCAAGGGCGGGATGATCACCGACTTCATCGCCCGCAAGCACGGGACCAGCCGGGTGGAGTACCCCATCCCCGAGCTGGAGCCCATCCTCAAGCCCACCTACGGCGTCCTGGTCTACCAGGAGCAGGTCATGCAGATCGCCGTCCGGCTGGCCGGCCTGTCCATGGGCGGGGCCGACACGCTCCGCAAAGCCATGGGCAAGAAGGACATGGCCATTATGGACCGAATGGCGCCCCAGTTCGTCGAGGGGTGCGTGTCCCGGGGCGTCGATCGGAAGAAGGCGTCGGACCTCTTCGAACAGATGCGCCAGTTCGGCGAGTACGGGTTCAACAAGTCCCACTCGGCGGCCTACGCCTGGCTGGCCTATCAGACGGCCTGGCTCAAGGCGCACTACCCCGCCGAGTTCATGGCCGCCCTCCTCACCAGCGAGCAGAGCAACACCAGCAAGGTGGTCCAGTACATCGCCGAGTGCAAGGCCATGGGGATCCCCATCCTGCCGCCGTCCATCAACCACAGCCGGCTGGACTTCCTCCCCACGGACAAGGGCATCTGGTTCGGTCTGGGCGCCGTCAAGAACGTGGGGGACGCCGCCATCGAGGCCATCCTGGGCGCCCGGGCGAAAGGCGGGCCCTTCAAGTCCTTCACCGACTTCTGCTGCCGCGTGGAGCTGAAGCACCTCAACGCGCGGGTCCTGGAGAGCCTCAACAAGGCGGGCGTCTTCGACGAGCTGGGCTACCGGCGGTCCCAGGTGGCCGAGATTTACCCGCGCACCGTGGAGTTCGCCCAGAAGTGCCAGCGCGACAAGGCCATCGGCCAGGGCAGCCTCTTTTCCCTGCTGGGGGAGGCGGAAACCGCGGACACCGGCGCCGAGACCGAGAACCTCCCCGACCTCCCCGAGTGGGACCCCCGCGTCATCCTGCAGCACGAGAAGGAGATCCTGGGATTCTACATCTCGGGCCACCCGCTGGACGAGCACGCCGGGATCCTGGGGGTGAGCACCGACACCTTCGTGGGCGACCTCGCCGAGCGCGACCCGGGCGGGACCGTCCGGATCGGGGGGATCCTCTCCAGCCTGGCCACCAAGAAGACCATGAAGGGCGAGACCATGGCCAACGGCCTGCTGGAGGACAAGACCGGGACCATCCGGTGCATCGTCTACCCGCGGACCTGGCGGGAGTATGAGGGCCTGCTCCTGCCCGACACCCCCCTCCTCGTGACGGGGACCATCCAGCAGGAGGGCGAGAAGGACCCCGAGATCGTGGTCAACGAGGTCAAGCCCCTCGCGGAGTGCCGGGAGACCACGGTGAGCGCGGTGCGCCTGGAACTGGAACTGGAGCGCCTCACCCCCGACCGCGCCCAGGCCCTGACGGAACTGCTCCTGGAGCGCAAGGGGGAGTGCGCCGTGGAGATCGTCCTGAGCAAGCGGGACGTGGGGGTCGCCACCCTCGACACCAACGGCTTTCTGCGCGTGAAGTGGTCCGCCGAACTCAAGAGCATTATCGAGGAGATCGCCTACCCCGGCGCCGTCCGCCCGATCCGGTGATTCCGGGGCAAGGTCGGGAAAGGACAAAAGGACCAAAACGACCTAAAGGACCCAAAGGACACCGGGGGGCTTCTCGCGGGGGCCATTCGGAAAATTCGGACCCCTTGGCCCGCCTGCTGTTCGCGCCCCAGGCCCGCCTGCTGTTCGCACCCCAGGCCCGCCTGCTGTTCGCGCCCCATGCCCCGCCTGCCGCTTGCGCCCCAGGCCCCGCCGGCCGCTCGCGCCCCAGGCCCCGCCGGCCGCTCGCCCCCCAGGCCCCGCCGGCCGCTTGCCCCCCAGGCCCCGCCGGCCGCTCGCCCCCCAGGCCCCGCTGGCCGGTGATCCATCTGCTCGTCCATGCTGTCCTTTTGGTCCTTTGGGTCCTTTAGGTCCTTTGGGTCCTTTAGGTCCTTTCGTCCTTTCCCGCCGTCATCCCCCCCTCGCGGTGCAGTCTTCCCCCCCCGCCCACCTTTCGCATTGACGCCCGGCACGCCGCAGGGTAAAGTGTCCGCTTGCGGAAGGATACGTCCCGATGCATCACTTCGGTCCCAGGAAGAAACCATGAAATCGTTCAAGCGCCTGCTCTCCCGCCTTGCGAAAGTCCGCCTCCCGATCCCCCTGCCGATCCCCGGCGTCGGGTGCGGGGTGCTGGGGATGGTCTGCGCCCGGCGCACCCCCGCCCTCGGCGAGATCGCCTCGCGCCTCCTGGAGAAACTCGAGTACCGCGGCTACGACTCCACGGGCCTGTGCATCCAGGACTCCGACGGGTCCATCACCCTGAAAAAGGCCGTGGGCGCCCCCTCGCGCGTCGTCCGCGACCTGGAGCTGGAGACCCACGCCGGCCGGCTCTTCTGCGGCCAGGTCCGCTGGGCCACCTTCGGCATGGTGGACGACGTGAACGCCCAGCCGCACCTTGTCGCCTGCAAGGAGCGCATCTACGGCGCCCACAACGGCAACATCACCAACTGCGACTTCCTGAAGGAGGAACTGCGACTGGAGGGGCACCTCGTCCTCAGCGACAACGACGGGGAGATGCTGGTCCACACGGTGGAGCACTTCTTCTTCCTGAACCTGGAGGCCGGCGAGAGCGCCCGCCGCGCCGAACCGGACTTCCGGCGGGACTGCATGATCCGCGCCATCCGCTCCGCGGGGAAGAAAATCCGGGGCTCCTACGCCGCCGTGGTGGTGGACCCGGTGACCGAGGAGATGTTCGCCCTCAAGTGCGGCAGCTCCCTTTACGTCGGCAAGGGGGTCGATCCCTCCGGCGGGGAGTTCATCCTCGCCTCGTCGGACCTCTCGGCCGTCCTGAGCCGGACCCGCATCCTCATCCCGCTCTCCGAGGGCGAGTTCATCCACTTCACCGCCGGAGGGTGGACCGTCCACTCCATGGCCGACCCGTCCGTGGCCGAGCACCGGCCCCCGAAACGCTCCAAGCTGCGCAACCGGGACACCCTCCTCCACCCGCCCTTCCAGTTCTTCATGGAGCAGGAGATCGCCTCACAGGCCGACGCCGCCCGGGAACTCCTCGGGATCTTCTACCCCAGCCAGGCCGGGCGGGCGGACCTCTTCGGCGCCCTCGACGCGAACCGGGAACTCGCTTTCGAAGTGCGCCAGGCCTTCCGCCAGTGCACCTTCGAGACCGAGACCCCCGCCGTGTTGGACCGGGTGAAGGCGGTCCTCGAGAGCGAGGAATTCCAGCGGCTCCGAACGGCCGTGGATGAAGGAGGCGCCCTCAGCCGCTCCATCAGGCGTCCCGGGGAAGCCCGGCTCTTCTCCTCGGCGGAGGAAGGCTTTCTGCAGGAGGTCCACCGGCTGACCGGGGGCGGGTGGCGGGAGTCGCTGGTCCTCGTGGACGCCCTCTTCCTCTTCAAGCACCAGTATTCCCTGGCCCGCTGGGCGGAGCGCTTCGCGGCGAAAATGGAGGAACATCGCACCGGGCGCATCCACGTCGTGGCCTGCGGCTCCTCCTACAACGCCGCCCGGATCGGGGCCATGATCCTCAACCGGGTGGCCGGCCTGGCGGTGGCGTGCCACCTGCCGGGCGAGTTCCGTACCGAGGCCCTCGACTCGGTGCAGGAGGGCGACCTTTTCATCGGCATCTCCCAGAGCGGCGAGACCAAGGACCTGGTGGACATCTGCAACGCCCTGGCCGAGCGATCGCGGAAGATCGCCCGGCTGATGATCGTCAACAACGTGAACTCCACCCTGGCCCAGGAGAAGTGCGATTTCTACCTCCCCATCCTCTGCGGGCCCGAGATCGCCGTGCCGGCCACCAAGAGTTTCACCAACCAGGTGATCCTCCTCTACGGGCTGGCCCTGAAGTGCCTGGAGGCGCGGGGGCAGCTCGACGAACGCTACCGCCGCGCCCGGCGCCTCTTCCAGCAGGTCCCCCGCCTGATCGAGGAGACCATGAAGGCCGTCCGTCTCCCCGTCCGGGAACTGGCCGGGGAGATCTTCCTCGCCCCGTCCCTGCACGTCCTGTCCACGGGCAACGTCGGGCTGGCCCGGGAGGCCGCCCTGAAGGTCCGCGAGGTCGTCCTCAACCACGCGGAAGGGATGGAGGCCTCGGAGTTCAAGCACGGGCCCAACACCATCCTGGGAAAGAATTTCACCTTCGGGCTCCGGGAGCTGCAGCAGGGGATCTCGCGTTTCAGAGAACTGGTCGTGGGGGCACTGGACGGCCTCCCGGCGGACGGGGACGGGCCCGCCTCGTTCGCGGCCCTCACCGAGGCCTTCGAGGAGCAGGCCGTCAAGGGGTCCCGCCCCTTCCACCTGGACGACGCGGAAGAAGGGGTCTTCGACCGGACGGCAGGGCAGGATTTCTACGGGCACCTCTTCACCGATTACCCCCTGGTTTTCCTGACCCCGCCCACCGAGCGGGATGTTGCCCTGACCATTTCCCAGATCAACACCCACAAGATCCGCGGGGCGTCCATCTTCGTCATCGCCGAGGAGGACGCGGAACTGCGGCAGGCCTGCGAGCGGGCGCCCACGGATGCGTCCGATTACCGGAGCGCCTTCATCGTCCTGCCGCGGACGGGGAGCGAGCTGGTCTACCCCATCGCCGCCATGACCGCCCTGCAGATGCTGGCCCTGGAGATGAGTGTCCAGAAGATGAAATTCCTGAACCGGCTGAAGATCCCCATGCACGGCGTCCACCCGGACGTCCCGAAGAACGTCAGCAAGTCCATCACGGTGGATTGACGGGTTTTCCGGAAGCCGGAAAACCCGTCAATCCACAAGGCGGCCTGGCGGCCGCCGGGAAGAAGCCGACGGCCTGAACCGCAGACCGCGGGCCAACGAAAGTCGATATGAAGCTTGGAATCGGATCGTTATCCCCAGCGAAGAACGATTCGTCGACATTCCTTGAGGCACTCATGGATCTTCAGCTCGTCGATACCCACGCGCATTTGAACGACCCGGCCTTCGCGGGGCGGCTGGAGGCGGTCGTGGAGCGGGCGCGGCAGGCGGGCGTGACGGCGTGTGTCGTGCCGTCTTACGATCCCGAGTCCTTTTCACGAACCCGGGCGCTGGCGGAGGCTTTTCCGGCTGTTGTCCTCCCGGCCTTCGGCATCCACCCCTGGTGGGCCCACCGTTTCCACGAGGCCCCGGACCTGGCGGAGACCCTCCGCGCCGTCCCCGCCTCCGTCGCCGTGGGCGAGATCGGCTTGGACTTCTACCCCGATTGCCCGCCCCCCGGGGCCCAGCTGGCGTGTTTCCGACGGCAGCTGGCCGTCGCGGCCGAATTCGGCCTCCCGGCGCTGGTCCACTGCCGCAAGGCCTTCGACGCCCTGTATGAAACCCTCCGCACCCTTCGCGGTACCCCGCCGGTGGTCCTGCACTCCTTCGGCGGCGGCCCCGAGTGGATGGCCCGGTTTCTCGACCTCGGCGTTTCCATCGCGTTCTCGGGCTCCGTGACCCGGGCGACGGCCCGGAAGTACCACCGGTGCGCCGAACGGGTCCCCGCCGACCGGCTCCTGCTGGAAACCGACGCCCCGTCCATCGCCACCGAAACCACCGTGGCCTCGGACGTCGAGCCGGCCCACACCGCGGAAGTCGCTGCCGCCGTCGCCCGCCTCCGGGGGGTCGCGGTGGAGGACGTCGCCCGCCACGCCACGACGAACGCCCTCCGGCTCTTCCCGGCCAAGAATCTGCTTGTGTAGCTTCCCGAATCAAATATAATTCCGTCACATCGTCCCGGATCCCTCCGATCGGGCTTGAACAGGGTCGCACACATGAAGCACGCCGCGTTGATTGGCACCTATCTCCACTGCTCCCCCATCGAGCTCTCGCGAGCGGTCCCGAACCTGTCGGAGGAGGCGGTGCGGGCGGGGACCCGGATTTTTTCCGAGGGCGGGGACGCACGGTGCCTGATGATCCTCCTGGAAGGCACCGTCCGGATTTCGAAGGGCTCGGGCACCCGCGACGTCACGGTGGGGTTCCTCGGCGAGGAGGCCGGGCTGGGGTTCGCCGATTACCACGCCGACGCCTCGGCGGTTTCGGACGTCTCCCTCCTCGTCATCCCCCGGGAAACCGTCACCCGGCTCTGTGCGGACAAGCCGGAGCTGCATGTCGACCTGTCCGCTTCCCTGGTCCGCCGCTTCGAACCCCGGGCCGCTGCGCCTGCCCCGGAGACGGCCAGGGAAGAGGAGAAGCGGGGGGCATCCGCCCGGACGCTGGCCGGCTGGCTGGCCACCAGCGCGCTCTCCGCCCTGGCCTGGTTCATGGGGCCGCTCATGGGGCTCGACAAGAACGCCGTCCTGTTCCTGGCGGTGTTCACCGCCACCATGGCGCTGTGGATGTTCAACCTGGCCGACGAGTACATCCCCGGCCTGTTCGCCATCGTCATGCTGCTGGTGATGGACGTCGCCCCCCCGTCGGTGGTGCTCTCGGGCTTCGGCTCGGACGAGTTCTTCATGGTGCTCAGCGTCTCCGCCATCGGGGCCGTCCTGGAGGTGTCCGGCCTGACCTACCGGATCGCCCTCCGGGTTCTGAAAGCCATCCCGGCCTCCCAGTTCTGGCAGAACGCCGCGGTGGTGGTGCTGGGAATCGCCATCACGCCCGTCATCCCCTCCGCGAACGGCCGAATCAGCATCGGGATGCCGCTGTACCGG
Organism: Acidobacteriota bacterium; assembly: GCA_018001935.1. Classification (NCBI taxonomy): domain Bacteria; kingdom Pseudomonadati; phylum Acidobacteriota; species Acidobacteriota bacterium. Next base: position 7,266 of record JAGNHB010000072.1, on the reverse strand, counting down.
GACATCCTGGACATCCAGGGCTACGCTCCCCGGGGGAGGGCGTCCACCTACCTGGCCGCCAGCCTGTTCTCCGGTCTCACGCTCTTCTCCGGGCTCTTCCTGACCAGCAAGACCATTCACCTCGTGGTGAACGGCATGCTCCCGCGCCAGGTGGCCGACCAGTTCGGGTGGCTGCACTGGACCGTGGCGGCCGCCGTCTACGGGCTCGTGCTCCTGGTGGTCAGCCTGGCGGCCGCACACCTGTATTTCCGCAACCGTGAGGTCCCCCGGGCGCCGAAGGCCCAGCTCCGCACCCAGCTCGAGGTCCTCGGGCCGCTGAAGGCGAAGGAGATCGCCGCCATCGCAGGCATCGCCCTGATGGTGCTCGGTTTCATGACCACCGGGCTCCACAGCATCTCGCCGCCGTGGATCGCCCTCGCCATGCTTTACGTGTTCCTTTCGCTCCAGGTCCTCAACAAGCGGGAGTTCCAGCAGAAAATCAACTGGGTTTTCCTGATCTACCTCGGTTCCCTGACCGGGCTGTCCAAGACGATGTCGTTCCTGGGCCTGGACCACTGGTTCGGCACCCGGCTGGGTTTCATCGTCCGGTTCATGCAGAGCGATTTCGCCCTCTTCGTGCTCTTCCTGGGCCTGGCCATCACCGCCGTGCGGTTCTTCGTCCCCAACAACGCCACTGTGGCGGTGTTCGCCACGTTCCTCCTCCCCATGGCCGGGATCGCCGGGGTGAACCCCTGGATCGTGGCGTTCATCATCCTCTCCCTCAGCGACGCGTGGATCTTCCCCTACCAGTGCACCTATTACCTGGAGTTCCGCGAGGTCAACGACCGGCAGAAGCGCTACGACGAACGGGCGTTCCTCTGGTACAACCTGGGGGCCAACCTGTTCCGGCTGGTGGCCATCTACGCGTCGCTGATTTACTGGCGATGGCTGGGGATCCTATGAAAAAGCGACTCGCCGCCCGGATCGGCGCCGCCCTGTTCGTGCTCTGCGCGATCGTCCTGCTCACCGTGGCGAAATTGACGAAGCCCCGGATCCTCGTCCTGCACAGCTACGCCACGGACTTTTCCTGGGTCGTCGACATCAACACCGGCATCCAGCGGGCCCTGGACGGGAAGTACAGCTCCGTCCGCTACCACTACCTGGACACCAAGCGGCACCCCGACGAGGCCTTCAAGCGGCGGGCCGGCCTGGCGGCGTGCGAACTGATCGACGACTGGGACCCGGACGTCGTCATCGCGGTGGACGACAACGCCCAGGAAATGGTGGCGAGGAAATACATCGACGTCCCCGGCCTGAGCATTGTGTTCTGCGGGGTGAACGCGAACCCCGCCGACTACGGCTACGACCGGGCGGCCAACGTGACCGGGATCCTGGAGCACGTGCCGATCGCCCCGGTCAAGGAGGGTCTCCAGGAGGTCTTCTCCCCGCGGTGGACCCGGATCCGCCACCTCTCGGACGCCTCGGAGACCTCCCGTTTCGTGCGCCAGGAATTGCAAGGCTACGACTGGTCCCCCTTCACCTTCGACGGGTCCGTCCTCTGCGAGACCTTCGACGACTGGAAGAAGGCCCTCCGGGAGGCCGAGGCCGCCGGCGACCTGGTCTTCGTCACCCACTACCAAACCGTCCGGTACGGACGAACCGGCGACGCCATCGTGCCTCCGCGGGAACTGGTGCTCTGGACACTGGCGAACAGCCGGGTGCCCGTCATCGGCGGTTTCGGCTTCTTCGTGGAGGACGGCGGCGCGCTGGCCTTCGCGGTGTCCCCCTTCGAACAGGGCGAGGAATCCGCCCGGATGGCCCTGGACATCCTCTCGGGGCGGAGCCGCCCCCGGGAGATCCCCGTCCGGCCCAGCCGGCAACTCGTGGTCAGCGCACGGGAAGCCGTTCTCGAGCGCTACGGCATCCGGCTGCCCGTCATCCTCGAAGCGTTCGCCCGCGCCACCGGCACCTACCACGAGATCGGAAACTGAGCTGTCCCTGTTCTTCTCGCGTTTCTTCTTGACTCCCTCCTCTATTCTGGATATTTTCTCCCAAGGTCTGCAAATCAAGAAAAGCGGTTTTTTTATCCATTCAGGGGGATCCAATGAAAATCCGAGCCGCCGTTGTCATCCTCGTCCTGGTGATCCTGGGGACCTGGGTTCCGGTGTTTGCCCAGCACGACGAGACACCGTCCCTGGCTAGCCCGCCAGGCCCAGGGGAAAGCGTCCGGGAGTGGGGGACCGGCGACGCGCCGCGTCCATCGGGCGCCTGCCTCGTACACCCCGGGGAGACACCCAGGGGCCTCGCGCCGGAGGCGTGGGAGCGGATTCAATCCCAGATTCCCCGGGACGGATCGGGAATGCCTGCTCCGGATGCCATTTCCCAGACTGCCAGGCTCACGGCGCCGGACGGGGCGGCCTCGGAGAACTTCGGCCTCTCCGTCTCCGTGAACGGGGGCATCGCCGTCGTCGGCGCCTACAACGCAACCGTGAGTGGGAAAGCCCAGCAGGGCGCGGTTTATGTCTATTACCGCAACCAGGGAGGCGCTGACGCCTGGGGGCAGGTCGTCAAGCTCACCGCCGCCGATGGCGCAGCCGGCGATCAGTTCGGATACGCGGTCTGTGTGCAGGGGGACACGCTCGCCGTCGGCGCGACGGGGGTCGACGTGGGTGCGAACGCGGACCAGGGGGCGGTCTACATCTTCTCTCGCAATCAGGGCGGGGCCGACGCCTGGGGGGAGGTCGCCCGGTTCGTCGCCTCGGACGGCGGGGTCAATGAAAGCTTCGGTTTTTCCCTCTCTCTGGACGGGGGCACGGTCGCCGTCGGCACCCCCTATGCCAGAGTGTCCTCCATGGGCAACCGGGGGGCGGTTTACCTCCACTCCTGCAACCAGGGGGGGGCGAACGCCTGGGGACTGGTCGCCAAGCTCACCGCTGCCGATGGCGTGTCGGGAGACTTCTTTGGACACTCCGTCAGCATGGACGGGGATACGGTCCTCTCCGGCGCGCTGGGGGCCGATGTGGGGGGGCGTGCGGAGCAGGGTGCGGCCTACATCTTCTCCCGCAACCAAGGGGGGGCGGACGCCTGGGGACTGGTGAAAAAGCTCACCGCCGCGGACGGCGCGGCCGGGGACTATTTCGGCCGATCCGTCTCCCTGGACGGGGACACGGCCGTCATCGGCGCGAGCGGCGCCACCGTGGGGGGGAAAGCCAGCCAGGGGGCGGCGTATGTCTTCTACCGCAACCAGGGGGGCATGAACACCTGGGGCCAAGTGGCCAAGCTCATCATCGGGGATGCCTGGGCCTATGAGTACCTGGGCTGCTCCGTCTGCGTGAACGGCGACACGGCCGTCATCGGGGCGAATCGCGCCTTCGTGGGCACGGTCGACGCCGGGGCGGCCTTCGTTTACTCCCGCAACTGGGGGGGCACCGATGCCTGGGGCCTGGTCAAGAAGCTCACCGCCGCGGGCGGCGTGTCCGGCGACTACTTCGGCTACTCCGTCTGCGCGGACGGGGACACGATCCTCGTCGGAGCCTACAAAGCCACCGTAGGGGGGAACGCGAACCAGGGGGCGGCGTACCTCTTCACAGACCCGTCCATCTGCGGGGACCAGGTCCAGAAACAAGTTGCCTCGGACGGCGCGGCACTAGAGTATTTCGGCTACTCCGTTTCCGTGGATGGGGACACGGCCGTCGTCGGTTCGCCATATTCCGACGTAGGGGGGCTCGATCAGCGGGGAGCAGCGTACATTTTTGCTCGCAACCAGGGAGGGGCGGACGCCTGGGGACAGGTATGCAAGCTCACCGCATCTGACGGTGCATCCTACGATAACTTCGGCATCTCCGTCTCCGTGAGCGGCGAAACAGCCGTTGTTGGCGCTTACGATGCCACCGTGGGAGGGAACCTCCAGCAGGGGGCGGCCTACGTCTTTTCCCGCAACCAGGGCGGGGCGGACAACTGGGGACAGGTCGTGAAGCTCACCGCTTCGGATGGCGCGGCCGGGGACTACTTCGGCTACTCGGTATCCGTTGACGGCGATGCGATCGTCATCGGCGCCCATCAGGCCATCGTGGAGGGGCGCTCCAGCCAGGGGGCCGCTTACATTTTTTCCCGCAACCAGGGCGGAGCGGACTTCTGGGGACAGGTCAAGAAGCTCACCGCATCGGACGGTATGGCCTTCAATCTTTTCGGAATCTCCGTTTCCGTGAGTGGGGATACGGCCCTCGTCGGCGCTTGTTATGCCCCCGTGGGGGGCAACGCCCAGCAGGGGGCTGCGTACCTCTTTTCCCGCAACCAGGGCGGGGCGGACTTCTGGGGACAGGTCAAGAAGCTCACCGCATCAGACGGAGCCGCGGGGGATACCTTTGGCATCTCCGCCTCGGTGGACGGTGACACGGCCGTCGTCGGCGCTTACTGTGCCACCGTGGGCGGGAGAATCTACCAGGGGGCCGCGTATGTCTTTTCCCGCAACCAGGGCGGGGCGGACTTCTGGGGACAGGTCAAGAAGCTCGCCGCATCGGACGGAGCCGCCGGGGATAACTTCGGCATCTCCGCCTCGGTGGATGGGGACACGGCCGTCGTCGGCGCCTATCAGGCCACCGTGGGGGTGAACACGCAACAGGGATCGGCGTACCTCTTTTCCCGCAACCAGGGCGGGACGGACAACTGGGGCCAGGTCAAGAAGCTCGCCGCATCGGACGGCATGGCCTCAGATTTTTTCGGCTTCTCCGCCTCGGTGGACGGGGACACGGCCGTTGCCGGCGCCTTTCAGGCCACCGTGGGGGGGTATATCCGCCAAGGGGCGGCATACATTTTCAGGACCGGTCCCTGCCCCTGCGCCGAGCCCGGCCTAACCGCCAACAACACGGCGGCCGACCTCGACCCCTGCGCGCCCACGGGCGTCCGAGTCGCCTGGCCCCAGGACCTCGCGAGCTGGGGGGACCTGGGCTCGGGGACCCGCACCTACGAAGTCCTGCGAAACGGTGCCGCCATCCAGGCCGGCATCGCCTACGGGACCACGAACTTCACGGATACCACCGGGGCCCTCGGGACGAGCTACACCTACGCGGTCCGTTACCACAACGGGTGCGGGTACTTTGTGACAACGGCCGGGGCCGACGTGGCCGACGCCCCGGCCCTTTCCTTTACGGCGGACCCCGTGCCCGTCTCACCGTGCTATGGCATGTCCAACGGCAGCATCACGGTGAACGCCTCGGGCGGGACGGCGCCTCTGTCTTACTCCAAGGACGGCACGACCTACCAGGCCTCCAACGTCTTCCCGGGCCTCGCGGCGGGGTCGTACCCGATCACCGTCAAGGACGCCCATGGGTGCACCCAGTCCGCCACCGTCGTCGTGAGCCAACCGGCCGAGCTCACGGCCAGCATTACGTCCACGAACCTCACCTGCTACGGCGCGTCCGACGGGAGTATCACGATCACCCCTGTGTCGGGGGGGACTCCGCCCTTCCACTTCTCCATCGACGGGGGTGTGAACTACCAGGTCTCTCCCCTTTTTCTGAACCTCTACGCGGCGAATTACATGATCTTCGTCAAAGACGATGAGGGTTGCATGTGGGTTGCGTCGACCACCCTGACCCAGCCCGAACCGGTCACCCTCTCGCCCCCCACCCTCCCCGGCGGCACCGCGAACTCGGTCTACAGCCAAGCGATCACGGCCTCGGGTGGGACGGGGTCCTACAGCTTCACAGTGACGGCTGGGACCCTCCCGGATGGGCTCTCGCTCGCCGCGGACGGCATGCTGAGCGGCACACCCACGGTGGCGAACACCTTCAACTTCACGATCACGGCCACGGACGACATCGGATGCACGGGCGTCCAGACGTACAGCGTGACCATCGGCTGTCCCACGGTCGTGACGAACCTCGACGACGCGGGCGAGGGCTCCCTGCGCTGGGTCGTGGCGAACGCCTGCGACGGGGCGACCATCACCTTCGCCCCGGGACTCACGGGCGTCATCCACCTCACCACCGGCGCCGTCGCGGTCAACCGGCAACTGACGATCCAGGGCCCCGGCGCCTCCGTGATGGCCGTGGACGGCGGGGGGACGGACCGGGTGTTCACGGCCCAGGACAGCTTCTGGCTTTCCGGCCTCACGGTCCGGAACGGCAACGCCCCGGGCTACGGCGGGGGGATCTTCGCCCAGGAGGATCTCCGCGCCACCGAGTGCGTGATTTCCGGGAACGCGGCTGCCCAGGGCGGAGGGGGCCTCTTTCTCCGCTCCGGCTTTCTGGACCGCTGCACCGTCTCGGGGAACCAGGTCACCGCCGGCGGGAACGGCGGCGGCCTTCTGACCGGGACCTCGACGGGCTCGATCCCCCAAGTCCATCTCTACAACTCCACGATCTCGGGCAATGCCTGCCCCGGGAGCGGGGGTGGGATCGAACTGGGGGTGGATGTGCTGTTCTTCCTCCACAGCTGCACGGTCACCCTGAACACGGTGGGTGACCCCTCGCACCCGGGAGGCGGGATCGACGGCCCCCAGGCATCTGTCAGCGTGGGGATCATCAACTCCATCGTGGCGGGGAACGGGCCCGCGGCCTCGCAGGTCAACCTGCCGAACGGCTACTTCACGCTCGGCTACAACAGCATCCTTTCGGGCGACCCCCTGCTGGCGCCCCTGGGCGACTACGGGGGCCCGACGCCGACGCACGCCCCGCTCTGCGGAAGCCCCGTGCTGGACACGGCAACGCCCGGCGGCTACGAGCAGACGGATCAGCGGCTCGTGCCGAGACCGCAGGGCGCGAACGCGGACGTCGGTGCCGTCGAGAGCAGCATCGCGCTGAGTCCGGGAAGCCTCCCCGGCGGGCAAACCGGCGCGGCTTACGACCAGTTATTCACGGCGGTTGGCGGGACGGGTCCCTGCACCTTCACCACGCCGGACCCCCTCCCGCCCGGCCTCACTCTGGCGACGGACGGCCGGCTCGCGGGGACGCCCACGGCGCTGGGGAGCTGGACCTTCCTCGTCGCGGCCAGGGACGTGAACGGGTTCGTCGGCGTCTGCCGATACACCCTCGACATTGCCTGCCCGGCCATCACCGTCACCAACCCCGCGGTCGCCACGGGCACGGCGGGCGTTCCGTTCAGCCAGGCCTTTTCCCAGGCGGGCGGCCTCGGCTCGGTCACCTTCACCACCGGCAGCACCCTGCCCGCGGGGCTCACGCTCGCCTCGAACGGCACGCTCGCCGGCACCCCCACGGTCACGGGGACCTTCCCCATCACCGTGACGGTGACCGATTCCAATCTCTGCACGGGCACCGGGCCCGTGTA
>JAGNHB010000071.1 GCA_018001935.1 Acidobacteriota bacterium | reverse complement strand
TTACTAACGTTTTCGCCGAACAATATCCGAAGTTATTTCGCAAAACCGGAGAAAAAAAATGGGGGGAGGCTCCGCGCTGACCCGGGAGAGGGGACCGGGCCGCGGGGCGCAAGACGCCGGGAAGCGCTGCGAGCAGGCCCGGCGGGAGGGTCGGGAAGGGGGACACTCACTTTTCCACTTCACTTGAGTGTCCTGTTTCGACGCCTGGTTGGGCCTGCACCTGGCCCCGCCTCGTGGCTGACAGGTTCCGCGGGATGGGCACCGGCCCGGGGGGGTGACGCGGGGGGAGGCGAGGGACGGTTAGGAGGCCCGGCGGGCGGGTCGGGAAAGGGACACTCAGTCTTCCGCTTCGCTTGAGTGTCCTATTTTACCACGCGCCTGGCCTGGCCTGCTCCTGGTCTCGCCTCGTGACTGGCTGGTTCCGCGGGATGGGCACCGGCCCGGGGGGGACGCGGAGGGAGGCGAGGGACCGTGAGGAGGCCCGGCCGGTGGGTCGGAAAGAGGACACTCAACCCAACGAATCAAGTGAGTGTCCCGGGATCATCATGGGCCCTTGCTCCCTTGCCTCGACTTCTCCTCGTAGCCCTTGCCGAGCTTCTCGCTGACCATGCGCACGGCGGCACGGCGGGCGGACTCGGGGTCCTCGAAGGTCTTCGCCTGTTCCTGTCCCGTGGTGCCGATGCGCCCGAATCGAACCGAGAACCGGTTTCCCGAAAGGGTTATCTCCCAGAATTTCCGGCTCACGCCGCCCACAAACTCGAAGTAACGGGGAGTGTTTTCCCGGATGTCCAGAACCCCAGATGGTAAAGGGGTTTCAGGGATGACACCCTCGGCGGCGGATGGAAGCGGATCCTTCTCGTCCGCTTGGGCGATCCGGTCGTCCAGCGCCTTCTCAAAGTCAGGGTCCGACTCGACCCTTTCTGACAATTGCTCTCCCCCGGCCACCGCCAGAAGGCGACGGATCACGCTCTCCCGGTCCTCGTACCAGTCCTTGGTGAGAACCCGGGCGATCTTCCAGCCGAAATCGGAGAGCAGACGCGGTTTGAAGACCTCTCGTTCCAGAAGGTCGCCGCGCCAGTAGGAGGGATCCGCGTCCACCAGCACCCCCAGGCGGAAGGCTTCCTCTTCCCCGGTCCGGCAGGCAAGGTCGCAACGGAAGTCCGACATGCCGATGTTGAAGTCCACCGTGTAACCGGCTTGGGTGAGGGCCTGGCCGATCTGCTGAGCCACGATCCCTGGACGCGAGGCGCGGGCCAGCTCCGCGGGGTCGCGCCAGAGGCAAAGATCGTGGAGGACCCGGCGTGCGCCTTCCCCGTCTCCCACCGAGCAGGCTGCGGCGTAGCGCAGGTAGTTTTTCAGACAGTTCGCACCATCGTTGTAGTCGTTGGTGATATCACCGGACCGAAGGGAACTGACCAGGACCATGTGATGCCGGGCCCTGGAGAAGGCCACGTTCAACCTCCTCTCCCCTCCGGACTGGTTGATGGGCCCGAAGTTCATCCGCGTCCTGCCGTCCGGACCCGGGCCATAACAGACGCTCATGACGATGACGTCCCGCTCGTCTCCCTGGATGTTCTCGAGATTCTTCACCAGAAGGCCGATGAATTGACCGTCTTCCTCCCGGGTCAACTCGGCCTCCAGTTGCTCCGAAAATGCCACGTCTTCCCGGGCCAGCCGGTCGAGGGCGTCCTCGATCTCCCCCTGCTGCGCCTCGGAAAACGCCACGATCCCCAGGCTCGGACGGGGTTCCTCCCGGAGGAGCGCACGGACAAGGTACGCGATGTAGTCAGCCTCCATCCGGTTGCAGCGGTTGAGGTAAACGGAACCCTCCATCCGGTGGAAGCTGACGGGCCGCCTCAGAGCCTCCCGGCCGTTCGTCTCGCCCTCCCGGATGTCCCTGACCACGATCTCCCTGCGTCGGGCGGGGCTGAGTTCCTCCTCGGGCACCGTGAGCAACCTGCCCTGATAGAAGGCCCAGTTCGAGAAACCAATGAGGGATTCGGACCGGCTTCGGTAGTGCCATCCCAGCATGCGCGACGGCAGGTTCTTCGCGGCATGGGTCAGGAAGCTGTTCACACTGAGGTCGTACTCCACGGTCTCCTCGTCCTCCTCCACGGAGAACACCGCCTCCTCCTCACTCTGCTTGGCCGAGAAGAAGTTGGTGGGGGGGAGTTGCATCTCGTCACCCACCACGATGGCCTGGCCGGACCTGAAGAGGGCCGGGACGGCTTCCTCCAGGGTGATCTGGCTGGCTTCGTCGAAGATGACCACATCGAAGCGTCCCCCGTCCAGGGGAAGAGTGTCCGACACGCTCAGGGGGCTCATCAGCCAGATGGGTTTCAGATCGTCGATCACCAGGCCCGAGTCGCCGGAAACCAGGTCGCGGATGGCCCTGAAGCGCATGGTCTTCCCGAACTCGTGTTCCAGGTCCCGCCGCCCCCTGTTGTAGCGTTTCTTGAACTCCGCCTGCTCCCGCGTCAGCTGCGCCGCAGCCTCGGAAGCGAGTCTCACGTTCGCCAGGAACCGGCCCCGCACCTGTTCCTTCACCAGTTGGGCGTTCAATTCCAGCCATTTCCGGTGCGCCGTGACCAACCGGCGGCTGACGACATCCCTTTTCTGCTCGTCGAAAACCCGAAGGTTGTGGTCTCTGCGGTAGAGGACGTCCAGGGTGCGCCGGATGGACGCCGCCTCCATCTCCACGGGGCCCAGGTCGAGATGGCGGAACGCACCGGCCAGGTCTGGCGGCATGGCGTCAAGCTCGGTAAGACACCTCAGGAAAGCGTCCAGGTCGCCCATCGCCTCCCGCATGGCCCCCAGATGCCGGAGCAGGTTCTCCGGGGATTCCTCCCCACAGTCCAGAAATACGCCCGCAAGGACCTCTGCCAGTTGCTCGAGGCCCCTGAGGCAACGGGACAGTTCCCGGACCGCAAGGTCGGGGTCGGGCCGGCCCAGGAGATGTCGAAGCCGCGCCGCCCCAAGCTCCGTCCCGGCGAGACGTCCCACCCGCTCCACGCACGCCAGCGTTTCGGCGACGTCCCCGGTGATGCCGCAGACGTGCCGCATCTCGTCCACCGCGCGCCGGTGGGCTTCGGCACTCTCATACTCACGGACCAGGGCTTCGATGACCCGGCTCCAGGGTGGCCGGACGACGTGGGCCCCGAAATCGTAACGTTCTTTCAGAATGCGGCGGAGACGCCACCAGGCGGGTTTAAGAACCGCCAGGTTGGCGCTCTCCAGACGGCGCGCCTCGTCCAGGGCCACTCTCGCCTCGGGCAGGCTCAGTTTTCCGCGCCAGTTGACGGTCTCGCGCGAGGCGGTCTCGGCAGCCGCCCAAGCAGTCTCGCAGGCGGTGCGGTACGCGACGAACCGGCGCGCCGGCTCTCCCCGATCGTCCAGGATGTCCATCAAGTGCTGTCGCGCCAAGGGTTCGGCTTCCGCCGCGAAGGACACAGTGTCTGCCGCATCCACGAGGGTCCCGCGCAGGGCCGGCGGCACCCCCGCTGCGTCGAGGGCGCTGACCAGTCTCTCGAGTTGGGGTATCGTCGCGTCGAGAGCGGCCCGGACAAGCTCGGCCGGCCGCTCCGCGTCCTTGAGGCCCGGGCGGAGAAACCGGAACGGGTGCCTTCTCAGGACCCGGTCCTCCCGGATCCTGGCGAGACTGTCGAAGAATGCCCCGATTCGGGCACGGTTCGCCGCCCACTTGGCGTAAAAGGGCACGCGCGCCACTTCCGCGACGGACAGCTCCGGGGGCGGGATGCCCAGTTCCGCGCCCCGGCACAGGAGTGACTGGCAGGGCAGACCGGCTTCGTCGCCCGCATCGACCATGGACTCGGCAAAGGCCTCTGTCGCGTCCGCCTCGTCGTCGAGGATTGCGTCGAGGCAGGCGCGTCGGCGTGCGTAGCGCTTGTGACCTGCCTGGGCCGCCTGCACGAACGATTCGTACGTCTGCTTGAGGTCCTCCACGAAGGCCCGCTTGTCGGCCTGCGAGTCGTGGATCAGGCAACAAAGCTCCTTGAGGCCTCTCTGTTTCATGCGGGAATAGACCACGTCAATGGCTGCGCGCTTCTCGCAGACGAAGAGCACCCGTTTCCCGCGGGCCACGTAGTCGGCCACAAGGTTGGTGATGGTCTGGCTCTTCCCCGTACCCGGCGGGCCCTGGATGATGTAGCTCCCTCCTTCACGGGCCATCTGGATTGCCGCTGCCTGTGTGGAGTCGGACATGACGATGTCGAAGCGCTCTCCCAGGGGAGGCGCGACGGGTTCGCCCGCACCCACGGGCCGGGGTTTCAGGGAGAAGGCGGCCTCGAAGGCGGCGTTGGCCGGAGAGCTGTCCAGTAGTTCGGTGTAGTCCCGCACGAGGGTCATCTTCCGGTAGTGGAAGTTCCCCAGAGTCACCCGGCAGAGGTCGAACTCCCACCGGTAGGGGTTGCCGCTTTCCCCGTCCCGGAGAGCATAGAAGGACTTCTCCTTGAACTCGGTCCCGGTCTCCGCGGGGGGCACGGCGAAGTGGCGCGGACGGGGCCGTTCCTCGAGAATCCTCGCCAGATGGGTCTCGGAGGGCCGGACCCATGCGTTGAAGATCCTCAACCCCAGGGGGTGGAAATTCACGGGATCGTAGCTGTAGTCCAGGTCCATGAAACGGCGCACGCTCCGCCCCGAGAGGCGGATTCGCCTCCGGTACATGTCCAGACGCCGGCGGGCGCGCTCATGGATCAGGTCGATCCGGGGTCGTTCGACCTTTTCCAGGGACACTGCCGCGTCCGAAGCGCCCACCTGGGCTTTCAGGGCCTCGAACAGAGCATCCAGGTCGGTCTCGCCCAGGTCGAGGGTTTCGGGGAGCCCGATGCCGTAAAGCTGTTTGAGCAGGTGCCGCAAGACCGGGTTGACCTCGGCCACGGTGTCGAGGGGCTCGAGGAGGTAGGTGTCACGGATCCCCTTCTTCCGGGTCAAGCTTGCCGGGAGCAGGACCAACGGCGAGTAGTACAGCTCTGGCGGTTTCGCCTTCACGTCCGCCCAGCGGAGAAAACAGACCACGAGCCGAAGTTGCTGGAAGCCGAACTCGGCTTCGTCCCGGAGCGCCTCGGTGCGGATGCGGTCCATGGCGGGTTCGAAGTAGAGTGCCTCGCGCACGTTCACGTAGCGGTTCATCGGGACCGGCTTCCCCGATACGATGTCGTCCCTGAAGCGCCCTCCCCAGGTGAGGATCTGGTCCGCCTGCATGGTTTCGATGTGCATCGACAGGGGGACCGACGCCTCGGTGAGGCATACCGTCCCTGAAGTGTCGCGGAAATGCAGCAGCCGGTTGCGCCGAGAGATCTCGAAGAGCCTTTCCTGGAGGCGGCTGAGGATCACCTGCCGCCTGCCCCTCAGGTCCTTTTCCCCAAATCCCCGGACGCTCTTGAGGTCGAACTCGAAACCGGCATCCTGCTCGCGGTAGTTCTCCAGACTGCGGATGAGCGCTCTCAGGTCCTGAGGGCGCCGGTGCCGGCTCAACTCGGTCATCCCGGTGATGGCCCGGGCCAAAACCGGGTGCAGGCCGGGGCAGATCGTGAACAGGTTTTCCCGGTGATTCACGAAACGCTCCAGGTCTTCCGGGGCCCGAAAGTCCAATGCGCAGGCCAGCGAGGCCAACAGCATCCCGAGGCTGAAGACGTCCGTCAACGGGTCGTGATGGTTGAGGGCGTGCTCCCAGTTGACGTAACCGGGCAGGAAGACGGGCCGGGAGGGCTCCTCCCCCGTATCGCCGACGCGCAGGTCGGACCGCCTGTCGAGGCCTTCCCCGACGTCGAGGGTTCGGCGGTGTTCAGCCACCACCTCGAGGGCGCCCTTGGCGGGGCGGTCGATCAGGCGGATTTTTTCGAAATTGACCGCCAGGGGCTTCCGGGCGGAGTCTTCGAACCAGATGGCCGTTCCTTCCACGCGCAGACTGGACAACCCCTCCAGGGGGGCGACCATCCTTGCCGTGTGGGTGTCCACCACCTGGCGCATCAGGGGCAGCATCGCCGCCAGGGTGTCCTCCGTGGAAAATCCGGCTTCCAGGCGTTCGTTGAGGAAATCGCACAGGGACCTCATGCTTCGCCTCCCGAACGTCGCGCTTTCGCCAGGAGGTCGGGGGCGTCCACAGCCAGTTTGTCGTACTGCGCCTTGCGGAGCTTGAGTTCCTTGCAGGCCATGGACTGGAAGTGATTTTCCCAGCCCAGTCGCCTGCTGACAAGGTATGCCGCCGCCAGGGCCGGTTCCTCCAGGTCCCGGTCGCAGGCTGCGAAATCCAGCAGGACGTAACAGAAATACTGGGCCAGTTTCTCGTCCTCGATCGTTGCCAATTCGGCCAGTTCAGCGTCGGACACGGGCGGCGGGGGGGGATCGAAATCGTCGAAGAAGAGGCGGGCGTGGGCCAGGACCGCCTCGCTGCCGTGAAACCAGGGCTCGGCCAGGAGGGTGTCCACCAGGCGCCGTGTCATCGCGGCCACGTGGCGCTGCTCGAGAAGGTCCATGCCGTCCAGGGTCGGGCGACCCTCAATGATCAGGCGGACCTTTGCATCGACTCCCGTGTCCCCGTCCGCCCACAGTTTCAGCGCCCAGGTCCGGACGAAGCACTCGGGGTGACTCAGACCGTCGGTCTTGGGACTGCCTTTTGCGAAGATCTCCTCCGTCTGCCGCAGGTAGCTTTCGGCGCTGACGGCGCCCAGCCCCGTCTCCGCCTTGACCAGTGCGGAGACCACCGCGGGGAGGTCGCCGCAGGCTGCCAGGGAGCACCGGTCGCAGAAGATCTCCTTGTAGAGCTGGAAGAGGCGGTAGCTTTCGTGGTGGACCGGCTGGCTGGCCGGATCATGGAGAAGAGCGTTCAGCAGGTCCGCAGCGATGCGGTACCGCCGTTCCCAGTGCTCGAACAGCCGGAAGTGACCCAGTTCATGGCCCAGGACGGCGTCCAGTTCCACTCCCTGCAGCTTCTCCAGCACCGGGCCCTGAAAGGCCACGTGGGCTTCCCCGGGGATGTAGAACAGGGAGGCGTTCAGCGCGGCGGAATCCCCCTGCTGAAGCTGGTAGAGTGTGATCGTCGCGGTGACACCCAAACGTTCCCGCACGCGGTCCGCCGCCGCGTACAGCTCCGGGCGGTCCTCGCGGTCCAGGCGGTAGGTGGCCTTCAGAAGTTCCAGACGCATGCGTTCGGCATGCTCAGGCCCGGTGAGTTCCCGAGAAAACCAGTCCCACGCCCTCGCCTCCTCCACGGCCAGGTGGTCTGCCAGGGCCTTGAGGTAGGGAAGGGGCTCGAGGGAGACGGGTCTGGGAGTTTCCATGGCGTAAAGCGACCTCCGGTGGTTTCTCTCGACGATACCGTTTCCTGCTCCCTCCGTCAAGAGCGTTGTCGAGGGGGAGATATCGCCCGCAGGCCGGTGAAGGGCCGGAAAACCCGGGACACTCACTGAGCCGGGGCAGGTGAGTGTCCCGGGTTACGACAGGGGACACTCACGGAGACGGGGGAAGTGAGTGTCCTGCACCTCGCCGCCGGACGCCAACCAGGGACACTCACTTCGCGAGAGAAGGTGAGTGTCCCTGGCTTACCCGCTTTCCGGACGTGCGCCCGATCGTTGTCGGGGGGTTGCCTTCAAGGTCGAAGCGTGATAGCATCACCGGCTGGTTTGAAAACGATTGACTTTATCTGGAGGGTTGTGAGATGACCAACGATGAAATCGGGACCGTCGCGGGAAAAATATGGCACTACCTCGATGCGAACGGGGAGTGCACCATCGCCCGGCTGAAAAAGGAACTGGGCGACAACGACACGGCCATCCTGATGGGACTGGGTTGGTTGGCGAAGGAGGACAAGCTGGTTTTCGTCAAGCGCGCCAGCGTCCTTTCCGTCAGCCTGAAGTGAGAGAGGAGGGGAGCAGGAAAGGTACGATTTGCCCGAAGCGGACGACGCGGACGCTCCCCGGGCCCGTCCCCTGCCGGTAAACCGGCAAGGGACGCCGGGGGGAGGAAAGTCCGGACTCCACAGGGCGGTGCGCCTCCTAACGGGAGGGAGGGGTGACCCTACGGAAAGTGCAACAGAGAGCAGACCGCCGATGGCCCGAAAGGGATCAGGCAAGGGTGAAACGGTGGGGTAAGAGCCCACCAGGCCCGCGGGCAACCGCGGGTGCTTGGCAAACCCCGCACGGAGCAAGGTCGAATAGGGGGGCGATCGAGGCCGGCCCGGCCGAAGCCCCCGGGTAGACCGCCAGAGCCGCGGGGAGACCTGCGGCCCAGACGAATGTCCGCGCACCCCGGGAACGGGGTGAACAGGATCCGGCTTACGCGCCGCTTCGGGCTTTTATTTTTTCGCCATTCCGCCGCGTCCGGCCGGTCTCGGCCGGAAACCGAAGAATCACGATTAATCGTGACGCAGGACACTTTTTTCTTCCCACATGGACTTTTGTGTGAGAAAATGCACATAACCATGTGGGGAGGTTTTCAATGATGCGTCGATTGGGCTTTGCTTTTCTTTTTGCATTCCTTTCTCTTTCATTGGTTTATGCGGCACAGGTCACGGGGGGTGCCAAGCCGGAACCGATGGACCGCTACGAGGCGACCATCGGGTCGGATGCCTACCAGTTCTCGCCCCTGCACAAGGGGTCCCTGGGGATGGTGCGGATGTACAGTGTGATCGTCAACCCCGACGCGGCCCGCGCGGGGAACTGGGGCCGTCACTTCTACCGGCTGGTGATCTGGCCGGAAGGCCGACCGGACGAGGTGGTCCTCATCCACAACGGCCGGGGCGACATGGACGGCGCCGGCCGGGTCCTGGCCGAGTTCTTCTGGGACGGCCGCGACCAGTACGGGAACCTGGTGCCGGCGGGGACGTACGAGTTCTGTTTCCGCGCCCGGTTCCTGCCGATGCTGGACCAGCGGATCCACTCCCTGCAGTCCTACGCGGACCTCGACGCCATCGAGGCGAAGGAGGAGGCGCAGGAGTCCGTGGAGACGGTGGTGGTCAACTACGACCTCGACCCCTCCATGGCCCAGCACCTGCGGCTGATGCGGGCCGCGGGCGCCTGCCAGATCCAGACCAACACGCCGCTGGAGTCCGGCTTCGGGTACAACTTCTACTACGGCTCCAACCACAGCCACTCGAACCTGTCCGACGGCGGCCTGGACGCCGCCACCAGCTCCACCTGCAAATCCGGCCAGGACGGCTACGGCGTCTGGGGACCGGCCGAGATCTACGCCTACGCGCGGAACGAGGCCGGCTGCGACTTCTGGATCATCACCGACCACAACCACCAATTCGACGACTCCGTGAACCACAAAAACCCGCCGTTGACCGAAGCCAAGGTCAAGCAGGCCTACCAGGCCGGGTTGGCCGCCGCCCAGGCCGCCACGGTGAACGGCTCCTTCGTGGCCCTCTTCGGCCAGGAGTGGGGCACCCTGGCCACCAACGGCGGGCACATCAACATTTACGAGAGCCCCAAACTCTTCGGGTGGGACACCTGCTCGTCCTGCACCGGGTCCAACGCCGAGTGCACCCCCGGGAGCAACTGCTACTTTGACGTCTTTACGCCCAAGAACATCCACCTGCCCCTCTATGCGCGGATGGTGGAGAATCCGTCACCGGCCGGGTCCATCGGGCACTTCTGCCACCCCAGCAGCGGGGATTTCACCAGTTTCACCTTCGACGCCAATGCCGACAACGCCCTGCAGGGCATCGCCATCCGCAGCGGGCTGGCCTTCTCGGTGGGGGCCTTCACCTGCGCCGATTCCAACATCGGAAGCTCGGTCTACTTCACCCGGTGGGCGGAGGCGCTGAACAAGGGGTTCCACCTGGGCCCGGTCATGGACCAGGACTCCCACTGCAACAACCACGGCGTGGCGGTGCCCAACCGGACCTGTTACGTGGTCCCCAACGGCACGTCGCCGGCCCTGACCCGGGCCAACATCATGGCGGCCCACCGGGCCCGGCACTTCTTCGCCACCGAGGACCCCAACATCCAGCTGGTCTTCACCGCCGGCAACGGGAAAATCATGGGCGACATCTTCACCGCCCCGGCGGGCCTGAGCTTCCGCGTGGCGGCCTATGACCCGGACGGCGAGACCTTCACCGCCGTCAAGGTGTTCCGCGGCCAGATCGGCGGCGGGGCGGTCTCCTCCTCCTCGCCCTGGCAGAGCGTGACCAACCAGAGCACCTACACCTTCTCGGACACCGTCAGCTCGGGGACCTACTACTACTTCGTGCAGGTCACCCAGAGCGACGGCCACGACGCCTGGTCCGCCCCGATGTGGGTCACCTACAGCGGGTCCACCACCTACACCATCCAGGGCAGCTGCGGCACCTCCGGGGCCACGGTCACGGCGGGCTCCTACACGGCCACGTCCGACGCCTCGGGCAACTACACGCTCTCCAGCCTGCCGGCGGGCACCTACACCGTGTCCGTCAGCAAGAGCGGGTGCACCTTCAGCCCGACCTCGCTGTCGGTGACGGTGGGCCCCAACGCCACGGGGAAGAACTTCACGGCGGACTGCACCACCTACTACAGCATCGCGGGCAACTGCGGCACCGCCAGCGCCACGGTGACGGCGGGGACGAAGTCGGCCACCTCGGACGGCTCCGGCAACTACACCCTCAGCAACCTCACTGCCGGGACCTACACGGTGTCGGCCAGCAAGAGCGGGTGCACCTTCAGCCCGACCTCGCTGTCGGTGACGGTGGGCCCCAACGCCACGGGGAAGAACTTCACCGCCTCCTGCGGCACGACCTACTACAGCATCGCCGGCAACTGCGGCACCGCCAGCGCCACGGTGACGGCGGGTTCGGCCTCCACGACGGCGGACGGTTCCGGCAACTACACGATCAGCAACCTCACCGCGGGGACCTACACGGTGTCGGCCAGCAAGAGCGGGTGCACCTTCAGCCCGACCTCGCTGTCGGTGACGGTGGGCCCCAACGCCACCGGGAAGAACTTCACCGCCACCTGCGGATCGGGGGACACCCAGTTGACCAGCGGCACGACGCTCAACAGCCAGAGCGTGGCCCTGAGCGCCTGGAAGTACTACTACATCACCGTGCCCTCGGGCGCCACCAGCCTCGAGTTCAAGACCACCAACGCCTCGGCGGACATCGACATCTACACCCGCGCGGGATCCAAGCCCGACCTGTCCAACTACACCTGCCGGCCCTACTCCGGGTCCGGCAACGAAACCTGCACGGCCACCAACCCCGCGGCCGGGACCTGGTACCTCGGGGTTTACGGGTACAAGGCAGCGACCTTCTCCGTGACCGCCACCGTCGTTGCCGGCGGGACCACCTACTACAGCATCGCAGGCAGCTGCGGCACCGCCAGCGCCACGGTGACGGCGGGGTCCTACTCGGCCACCTCCGACGCCTCGGGCAACTACACGATCTCCAACCTGCCGGCGGGCACCTACACGGTGACGCCCAGCAAGAGCGGGTGCACCTTCAGCCCGACGTCCACCTCGGTGACGGTGGGCCCCAACGCCACGGGCAAGAACTTCACCGCCAGCTGCGGGTCGGGCACCACGGCGCTCACCAGCGGCTCGACCCTCACCGGCCAGAGTGTGGCGCTCCAAGCCTGGAAGTACTACACCATCGCGGTGCCCTCCGGCTCGACGGGGCTGACCGTCGCCACCTCCGGCGCCTCGGCCGACATCGACCTCTACGTGAAGTTCAACGCCCAACCCACCGGCTCGGTCTATGACTGCGCGAAGGAAACCTCGTCGGGCAACGAGACCTGCACCATCAGCAGCCCCAGCACGGGGACCTACTACATCGGGGTCTACGGCTACGCTGCCGCCTCCTACGCCATCACCGCCACGGTGACGGGGGGTACGGGCCTGACCGAGCGCCTCGCCAACGGCGGCTTCGAGACCATCACCGCCAGCTGCGCCACGGCCCCCGACGGGTCCTGGGCCCGCTCCGCCTACACGGGGACCGCCTTCAACATCCTCGTCACCGGCAGTTCCTACTACCCGCGTACCGGGAGCGACCTCGCCTACCTGGGCGTCTACAACAGCTCCACTCAGACCCTCGACTCGGCGGCGATCACCATCCCGTCCACCGCCACCCAGGCGACCCTGAGCTTCTACGTCTCCGTCGTCACCGCCGAAACCGGGACCACCGCCTACGACAAGCTGGAAGTCCAGCTGGTGAACACGTCCGGGACCGTGCTGGCCACGCTCGGCACCGTGACCAACCTGGATAAAACCTCCAGCGCGAGCACGTACGTCCAGAAGAGCTACAGTGTCCTCTCCTACAAGGGGCAGACCGTGAAGGTCCGCTTCAAGGCCACCAACGGCAGCTCCTACGTCACCACCTTCCGTGTGGACGACGTGAGCCTGATGTCCAACTGAGACCCGGGATTCTCAAAAAACAGGGCGGCTTCGGCCGCCCTTTTTTGTGGAGTGCGCCGCCACCGGCTCGCCGAGGGCAAAGCGGCGGGCACATCGCGCGGCGGCGCTTTCCCCGTTGTGCCTTGACGAAACCCCGCGAATTAAGGCGATCTGCCATTAGAGGACAAAGGGACCCAAAGGACCAAAGGGACCTGATGGACAGCGGCTCCGGGCGGTCTTTTGTGTCCTTTTGGTCCTTTGGGTCATTTGGTCCTTTTCCCCGATGACAGGGGGGCACTCTCCGGCGGCTTCAATTTCCCAATCCCGCCCGCGGGTTAAATCGCCGCCGAGCGGCGAGGCCCTGGGGTTGGGCTCGGCGGGACGGTGGTGGTCACCCTCCCCAAGGGCTTGCTCCAGCGGCGCCGCCAGGTGGCGCATGCCGTCATCGTCCCGCAGGGATCTCGAAAGAGGTTGCAGGAAGCCCGCGTTCTGTTAGAATTGCCTCTTGCGCATTGCGACGTGGAGGGGAGGTTCGATTGGCCCGCAGCGGCTCGGAATTCTCCGGGAACGTACTCAAGCGATCGAGGGAAACCGTTTTGGAAAAAGTGGGGAAAGACAAGCGTGTTCGCGGGAACCCCGGTGGCG
Organism: Acidobacteriota bacterium; assembly: GCA_018001935.1. Taxonomy (NCBI): domain Bacteria; kingdom Pseudomonadati; phylum Acidobacteriota; species Acidobacteriota bacterium. Next base: position 13,736 of record JAGNHB010000071.1, on the reverse strand, counting down.
GGGCCACGTCCCGGGAACTCCTGGTCTCCGGGGGTGTGCTGATCGATCCCGCCCTTGGAAAGCCCCTTCGCCGGAACCTGGTGATTCGCGGCGGGCGGATTGTCGATCTGACCCGCCGGGCGACCCCCGCGGGCGACTTGCTTCGGGTGGACGGCTGCTGGGTCTGTCCCGGCTTCGTCGACCTCCACACCCACCTGCGCGAGCCCGGGCAGACGCACAAGGAAACCATCGCCTCCGGGCTCGCGGCCGCGGTCCGGGGCGGGTTCACCGCCGTCGCCGCCATGCCCAACACCCTTCCCCCGTGCGACAGCCCCGAGGTCCTGCGCTTCGTCGTGACTCGGGCGGAGGAGGCGGACGCGGCGGAGCTGGTCCCCGTCTGCCGGGTCACCCGCGCCGAGGCCCCCGACGAACTCGTGCCCATGGACGAACTGGTCCGCCTGGGGTGCCGGGCTTTTTCCAACGACGGCGCTCCGGTGGAGAAGGCCGGCGTCATGGCGGCAGCCCTTCGGGAAGCACGCCGGCTCGGGGTCGCGGTGCTCGACCACTGCGAGGACCCGACCCTGACGGCGGGCGGGGTGATGCAACCGGGGCGACGGGCGGACGCCTGGGGATTGCCGGGGCTCTCCCCTCTCGCGGAGGAAATCCACGTGGCCCGGGACCTCCTGCTTGCCGCCCAGACGGGTTGTCCCGTTCACCTCTGCCACCTTTCGACCGCCCGCGGGGTGGATCTGCTCCGACTGGCAAAACGCTGGGGCGCGCCGGTCAGCGCCGAAGTCTGTCCCCACCACTTCGTCCTGTCGGTCGATCACCTCAGGGAACCGGACCCCGATTACAAGATGAACCCTCCTCTCCGGTCCGTCCACGATCAGCATGCGCTTCTGGACGCGCTGCGCGACGGGGTCATCGAGGTGATCGCCACGGACCACGCCCCCCATGCCGCGGAGGAGAAAGGGCAGGGTTTCCTGAAAGCGCCCTTCGGGATCGTAGGCCTGGAGACGGCCGTCAGCCTCTGCCTGGACCGCCTGGCCCGAACGGGTGTTCTCGGCCCGACGGCCCTTGTCCGGGCGCTGGCCGTCCGCCCGGCCGAGATCCTGGGCCTCGAGGCCCGCGGCCTGGGGCCGGGGAGCGCCGCCCACGTCACGGTCCTGGACCTTGAAGGCAGGGTGACGGTGGACCGAAACGCGTTCGTCAGCCGGTCGCGCAACACCCCCTTCCACGGGATGGTGCTGATGGGCCGGGTCCGGGCCACCCTGGTGCGGGGACGGGTAAAATTCCATGATCCGGTGTGAAACATTGACGAGAGGGGTCGCGTATACGCCGTGAACGTAGGCGATTTGCACGAGCAGGAACTGCACGTTATCAACCGGCTGCTCGCGGGGGACACCGAGGCCTACGAGGAACTGGTGCGGCGCTACGAGAAGCCCATCATCAACTACATCTTCCGTCTCGTGCAGAACGTCGACGAGGCCATGGACATCGCCCAGGAGGTCTTTGTAAAAGCGTACTACGCGCTGGACAAGTACGACAGTTCCTACCGGTTCTCCACGTGGCTCTACCGGATTGCCCGGAACGCGGCCATCGACGCCCTCCGGAAGCGGCAAGGGTTCGAGCGGTCGCTGGACGAGCCGCTGCGCGGGGCCGGCGGTGCGGAAGTCCCGCTCCAGGTCCCTTCCATGGACGACACCCCGGAGGAACGCGTTCAGAGCCGGGAATTCGCGGTGAAGTTCAGCGAGGCCGTCGAGTCGCTTCCCACCGAGTACCGGGAGGTGATCACGCTTCGCCACATCAACGAGTGTTCCTACATCGAGATCGCCGACCTCTGCGGCATCCCGATCGGGACGGTCAAGAACCGGATCTTCCGGGGGCGCGAGATGCTGCGGAAGAAGCTGGAAGGAGTCATCTGATGGACCCGAACTGCAACGAACTCGACATCATCCTCTACACGGAAAACGAACTGCCGGAAGCCGACATGCTCCGGCTCGAGTGCCATTTCAGCCAGTGCGAGGAATGCCGCCGGCTCCTCGACCATCACCGGGTCGTCCGTGCGGCGCTGAACCACGCCGCGTCCATTCCCGTCCCGGAAGGTTTCTCCCTCCGGGTCATGGAGGCCATTCCTTCGCCCTACCGCACCTTCCTGTCCACGGCCCGGGAGAAGATCCTGGCGGCTGCCGCCGTCATCACCCTCGGCGTCCTCTCCCTCTCCTTCTATGTTCTGGGGAGCCCGGCCGGGGCGGGGGGCGAGACGGTGGCCATCCGTTTCAACCGGCTCTTCGCCGACGGGGTCACGCTGGTGCTCAACGGGTTCCGCTTCGTCCTCGCCTTCTTCCGGCTGGTGATGGACGTTGGCCGCTTCATCCTCGGTGAAGTGTACTTCCTGCTCTCCACCCTGGCGAAGGTCCTGCTGGTGACGCCCGGCGGCAGGATGACGCTGGCCTTCTCCCTGGCCGCCCTTGCCGGGGCCTCGCTTCTCCTGGCCCGCCGTCGCATGCCTCGCCTGGCCCCACGGAAGGAGGGGACAAAGGGATGACGTCTCGCGGCCGTCTCGCGCTCCCATTCACCCTGTGCCTGCTGCTGGCCGCGTCCGCCGCGGCGGCCGAAGGCGATTCCCGGATCGTCGTCGAGAAGGGCCGCCAGGCGGCGGACATGATCATCGCCATCGGGACCCCCGTGGTGGTGGACGGGACCGCCGCCAGAGGGGTCGTCGCCGCCGGGAGCACGGTCACGGTTACGGGCCGGGTCGAAGGGGACGTCGCCGTGATCGGGGGCGCCCTGGTCATGACCGAAACCGGCCAGGTGACGGGGAACGTGCTCCTGATCGGGAGCACCCGGAACGTTTCGGCGAAGGCCCGGGTCGATGGGAAGCTCTTCGCGTCGCCCTTCTTGGGCGAAGATGTCCGGCTGTTTTTCACCGACCCCTTCGGGTATCTCTTCTCCCAGAGCTACGACCCCTTCTCCATCGCCAAGCGTATCTTCTTCTCCCTGGCCTGGTTCCTCCTCGCCATGGTCATCATCAAACTCTTCCCCACCCACGTCGCCTACGCCAGCAACCAGGTCCGCAAGGATTTCTGGATGGTGCTGGGGACCGGTGTCATCGGCGTCGTGGGGGCGTTCGCCCTGCTCGTGCTCTTCGTCCTCCTGTGCCTGGTGCTGATCGGCATTCCCCTCCTGGTGGTGCTGGTGATCTTCTTCTTCTGCGCCTGGGTGTTCGGGGCCACCGTCTTCCTTTGCACCGTCGGCAACGTCCTGTCGCGGCGGCTGAAGATCCCCGGACGCAAACCCCTGTTCAGCCTGTTGCTGGCCATCGGCGCCTGGACCATCCTGAAGTTCGTCCCGGGCCTGGCGTTCTTCGTGCAGCTCCTCATCATGACGGCGGGTATCGGCATCTCCCTCGCCTCGCACTTCGGGAAGGGGACCCCCTGGTTCCGTTCCCGGTCCGCGAAGGCCGCCGCGGTGCGCTGAGGGCGCCGCCCGGCTCCCACGGCCGGAGGTCACGATGGTCAAGTTCCTGCTGTGGTGCATCCTGCTGGTGATCTGCTGGCCGCTGGCCCTCCTCGTCCTCCTGCTCTTCCCCTTCGTCTGGTTGCTGCTGCTGCCTTTCCGGCTGGCGGGGATCGCGGTCGGCGCCGTCTTCGACCTCCTCCGCGCCCTGCTTGGCCTGCCCGCCCGCCTGATCCGGAGAATCTGAAATGGACCGCGTGGTCTTCCTCGGAACCAACGGCTGGTTCGACACCGAGACGGGCAACACCCTGAGCCTGTTTGTGGAGATGGGCGGCTTCCGGTTCGTTCTCGACGCGGGGAACGGTATCCACAAGCTCGACCGCTTCGTGGCGGAGGGCTCTCCGGAACCGATCTACCTTTTCCTGAGCCATTTCCACCTGGATCACGTGGTGGGTGTCCATGTCCTGAGCAAGTTCCGCCTGGCCGGCGGGATGGTGATCGGCGGGCCGGAGGGGACCCGGGAGCACCTCGGCGCCCTGATGCGCCCCCCCTTCACCAAGGCGCCCGGGGACATCCCGTACCCCGTCGAGTTCCGGGAACTGCCGGCGGAGGTCGGGTCCTTCCCCTTTTCGGTCGAAGTCCTCCCCCTGCTTCACACGGGGCTGACCCTCGGCTACCGTCTCTCCGCAGGGGGAAAAGTCCTGGCCTACTGCCCGGACACCGGCTACTGCGCAAACGCCGTCACCCTGGCCCGCGGGGCGGACCTCCTGGTGACCGAATGCGCCTACGGCATCGGGGTGAGGAGACCCCAGTGGCCGCACCTCAACCCGGGGGACGCGGCCCGGATCGCGTCCGAGGCGGGGGCTCGGAAACTGGCCCTCGTCCACTTCGACCCCCGCCACTACCCGACCCTGGAACACCGCCGACTGGCCGAGAAGGCCGCTCGTGAGACTTTCCCCGCCACCCTGGCCGCGACGGACGAATTGGAAGTCGCATTTTGACGGAAAAGGCGGAAGGGTGGTCCATGGAGCCGATGACCGAGGCGCATGGCCGTGACGTGCCGGATCTGTTCAATCATTGACACTCCCGCAAAAAGTCGGAAAACGAACCAAAACAGTGTCGTAACCCCTTTGTTTGAGCCATCTTTCGGAGGGCGATGGTACTTTTTGCGAGGGCATCAATCATTGGCGGACGCCCGCCACCGGGGGATCGACCGCATCCTCGCCAGTATCTCCTCCCGCAACGAAGAGAGCCTCGCCTTCCACCACAATCACGGGTTCACCGAATGTGGCCGCTTCCCCGAGGTCAATGTGAAGTTCGGCCAACCCCTCGACGTCGTCCGGATGATCCGCAGGCTCGACACCGCCGATTGATGAAGTCGGAAGAAGGGGGAGCGAGACCTGCCGGTCGGGGACCGGAAATGGATCTCCGGTGCGGGGAATTCGCGCTCGGGGTTTTTCTCAGAACCAGTTTCTTCGCTTGAAGAGCATGACGCCCACGACGGAGAGAAGGAAGGAAGCCACGATGACCGTGATGAAACCGAAATTGTGGGCCTTTTCGAGCCCGTTGGGGACATTCATCCCGTAGATGCTGGCCACCAGGGTCGGGATCATGAGGATGATGGAAATGGAGGTCAGCCGCTTCATGATCACGTTGAGGTTGTTGGAGATCACGGAAGCGAAGGCGTCCATCATCCCGCTCATGATGTCGGAGTGGATGTTGGCCAGTTCGATGGCCTGCTGGGTCTCGATCTCGGCGTCCTCGATGAGTTCCCGGATCTCGTCGTCAAGGGGGTATTCCTTCCCCAGCCGCGACATCTTCACCTTCACGATGAGGATCCCGTTCCCCTTCAGGGAGGTCATGAAGAAGACCAGGCTCTTCTCGATCCGGAGAAGGTTCTGAAGCTCCTTGTTCTTGATGGATTTCTCCAGCTCGCTCTCGGCGATGCGGATCTGGTGGTTGATCTGCTTGAGGAACTTGAGGTACCACACCGCCGAGGACACCATGAAACGCAGGTAGAGGTCGAAGAAACTCCGCACGGCGATGCCCTTGCGGCGCTTGTGGGCCATGAAATCCGCGAAGAACGGGGTCTCGAAGAAACAGAGGGTGATGAAGACGTCCTGGTAGGTGAGGATGCCCAGGGGGACGGTCACGAAGGGGAGTTGCCGGTCGTCGGTCTGGTGGGGGATGCGCAGGATGATGAGCTGCCAGTCGTCGTCGATCTCGGTGCGCGGGCGCTCGTCCACGTCGGAGATGTCGTTGATCAGGCCGGCCGGCGCCTTGAAGTGATCCACGAGGTACTGGATCTCGTCCGGGCTGGGGTTCACCACCTTCACCCAGCAGCCGGACTCCCATTCCGGAATTTCGGCGAAACCACGGCTCGTCCTGTGATAGGTGATCATCCCGGTTTACCTCGCGGCTGTCTCAGATTCTGCCCGTTGTGAAGCGCCTGACCGGTGGGGGGAGGCCAAATGCAAAGAGAACATTATACCGGGAAAGGCCCCCCCTGGCAAGCACTGAAAATCGACGATCCCCGGGGAAAAATGCTGGGAGAAGCGCCCCGAATTGCGGTAAAATAGCGTCCCAATCCCGAGACCGAAGAGGAGGCGTTATCCCATGGACTACGAACTGAACGACATCCAGGCGGCCATCCGCGACGAGACACGGAAGTTCGCCCAGAACCGGCTCAAACCCCTCGTGGAGAAGATGGACGAGGAGAACAGCTACGACCTTTCCCTGATCCCCGACCTGGCCGAGCTGGGTTTCTTCGGGGTCATGGTGCCCGAAGAGTGGGGGGGGGCCGGCCTCGACACCCTGTCGTACGCCCTGGTCATCGAGGAACTGTCGAAGGTCTGCCCGTCCACGGCGGTGATGCTCTCCGTTCACAACTCCCTCCTCAACGAGACGCTCTACAAACTCGCCGACGAGGACCAGCGCAAGAAGTGGCTCCCCCGGGCCGTCACCGGCGAGATCGTGGGCGCCTTCGCCATCACCGAGCCCGAGGCCGGCTCCGACGCCGGCGGGACCCGCACCCGCGCCGTCCGCGACGGGGACCACTACGTGCTGAACGGCACCAAAATCTTCATCACCAACGCCGACTTCGCGGACCTCTTCATCGTTTTCACATCCACGAACCCCGAGGCGAAGACCCGCGGCATCACCGCCTTCTTCGTGGAGAAGGGGACGGAGGGTTTCAGCCTGGGGAAGAAGGAGAACAAGATGGGCCTGCGGGCGTCGTCCACGCGGGAGCTCGTGTTCACCGACGCCCGCGTCCCCGCCGCCAACCGGATCGGGCCGGAGGGGGAGGGCTTCAAACTGGCCATGAAGCTGCTGGACGGCGGCCGGATCGGCATCGCCTCCCAGGCCCTGGGCATCGCCGAGGCCGCCTTCGCCGAGGCGCTGGCGTACAGCAAGGCCCGGAGGCAGTTCGGGAAGGCCATCTCCGAGTTCCAGGCCATCCAGTGGATGCTGGCGGACATGGCGGTGGACATCGAGGCCGCGCGCAACCTGGTCTACAAGGCCGCCTCCCTCAAGGACGCCGGCAAGCCCCACTCCCGGGACGCCTCCATGGCCAAGCTCTTCACCACCGAGATGAGCAACCGGGTGGTGAACAAGGCCCTCCAGGTTTTCGGCGGCTACGGCTACATCAAGGACTTCCCCATCGAGCGCATCTACCGTGACCAGCGCGTCACCCAGCTGTACGAGGGCACCTCGGAGATCCAGCGGATGGTCATCTCCCGGTCGCTCCTCCAGCCCTGACGGCCTCGCAATCGGACCTTCGGCCTTGGCCGACGGCGCGAGCGAAGGGGTCACGAACCCGTTTCCGACCGTTTCCGGTCGTTTTTTTCGAGATCATCAATCCTGCCACGAGGTGCACCATGGAAGAAAGATATGTCAAGACCGAGCCGAAGGCCGAGGGCGTCGTCGTGGTCACCCTGGACCGGCCCGATGCGCTCAATGCGCTCAACGCCGAGGTACTGGGGGAACTGCACCGGGTGTTCTACCGCCTCGCCCACGACGCGTCGGTGCGGGTCGTCATCCTGACGGGGGTGGGGAAGACCTTCGTGGCCGGGGCCGACATCAAGGAGATGGCGGACTTCGGCCCGGCCCAGGCGTCCGAGTTTTCCCAGCGGGGCCAGCGGGTCTTCTCCCAGATCGAGGACTTCCCGTGGCCCGTCATCGCCGCCGTCAACGGCTTCGCCCTGGGTGGGGGGTGCGAGCTGGTCATGGCCTGCGACTACCGGGTCGCCGGCGAGAAGGCGAAGCTCGGCCAGCCCGAGGTGAACCTGGGCGTCACCCCCGGCTTCGGCGGGACGCAGCGCCTCACCCGGCTGGTGGGCCGCCCGAAGGCGAAGTACCTGCTCTTCACCGGCGAGGTGATCCCCGCCGAAAAGGCCCTCGCCCTCGGCCTGGTGGACGAGGTCGTCCCCCAGGACGCCCTTCTGGAGCGCTGCCTGGAGATCGCCCGCACCATCGCCGCCAAGGGGCCGGTGGCGGTCCGGCTGTGCAAGGAGGCCGTCAACCAGGGCGTGGAGTTGGACCTGCACCGGGGCCTGGCCTTCGAGGCGGAGGTCTTCGCCCGCACCTTCGCCACCGAGGACCAGAAGGAGGGCATGCGCGCCTTCGTCGACAAGCGCCCGGCGGTGTTCAGGAACAGGTAGACAGGCTGAAGGTGGACAGGCTGAAGGTCGATAGGCTGAAGGGGAACCGGGGAAGACGGCAAACGTCCGCTTTTCGCTGATGATCCCCCGCTGGCGCTCGGGGCGACGGCGATGGCCGAGACGGCGGCGCCGGCGGCCTTGTCGCTGGCGAGAGAGCCGGCGATGCGGATGGCGATGGCGAGAGCGACTGGCAAGAGCGACTGGCGATGGCGATTGCGATAGCAGCGATGGCGATGGCGATGGCGATGGCGATACCGATTGCGATACCGATACCGATGAATTCAGAAGGAGAACGGATTTCCGGACCTACAGCCTACAGCCTTCAGCCTAATAAGCTACTGACAGGAGGATACACATGGAATTGAACGAGCGCCTGCAGAACACGGCCGTGATCGGCGCGGCCGGCAAGATGGGGAGCGGGATCTCGCTCCTGCTGGCCCAGGAGACGGCCTTCCTGGCCCTGGAGAACCCCGGAGTCCCCCACGTGCTGAACCTGATCGACATCAGCGACGCCGCCCTTCAGGGGCTCCTGCGTTACATCCGGGAGCAGTCCCGGAAGACCGCGGAGAAGCAGATCAACCGCCTCCGGGCCCTCTATGCCTCCCGGGCGGACCTGGTGGAGAACGGCGACATCGTGGAGGAGTTCGTCCACGAGGTGATGCTTCACCTCCGGACCGGCAAGACCCTTTCCCTGGCCTGGGAGTCCCGGCTGGTCTTCGAGGCCGCTTTCGAGAAAGAGGAGCTGAAATTCGACCTCTACAAGGAGTTGGCCGCCCACTGCCCGCCCCAGACCTACTTCCTCACCAACACCTCCTCCATCCCCATCCACGTGCTGGCGGGACAGGGGAACGTGCCCTCCCGGATCATCGGCTACCACTTCTACAACCCGCCTGCCGTTCAGAAACTGGTGGAACTCATCACCCCCGGCGTCTGCGACGAGGAACTGAAGGCGCTCTCCCGGGAACTGGCGAAGCGGCTGGGGAAGACCATCGTGCCCGCCAACGACATCGCGGGCTTCATCGGGAACGGTCACTTCATGCGGGACGGCCTGCACGGGATCGGGGAGGCGCTGAACCTGGCCGGGGAACTGGGCTTCCCCAAGGCCGTCCTCGCCGTGGACAAGGCCTCTCGGGACTTCCTGCTGCGGCCCATGGGGATCTTCCAGCTCATCGACTACGTGGGCGTGGACGTGTTCCAGCTCATCCTGAGGGTCATGGACCGCTACATCCCCGACGCCGGCCTCCACAGCGACCTGATCGACCGGTACATGGAACTGGGCGTCAAGGGCGGGCAGACCTCGTCGGGCGCCCAGAAGGACGGGTTCCTCAAGTACGAGAAAAACCGCCCGGTGGGGGTCTACGACCCGGAGCGGAGGGAGTACGTTCCCCTCGAGGGCCTGGGGAAAGAGGTGGACGCGTGGCTGGGGCCCCACCCCGCCCCCGAACTCTCGTGGAAGGCGCTCCAGCGTGATAAGGCGAAGGATGCGAAGCTGCGGGCCTACTTCGGGGGGTGGCCCGGCCTCGACACGAAGGGCGTGGCCATCGCCCGGCGGTACTTCGAGGCCAGCCGCGCCACGGGGGAAATGCTGGTGTCGTCCGGCGTCGCGGCGGACCCCGCCGACGTGAACGCCGTGCTGACCCTCGGCTTTTTCCACCTGTACGGCCCCATCAACGACTACCTGTGAGGGAGGAAGACCATGAAAAGACTGAGAAAACCGGTATACCTGGCCGCCGGCGCCTACACGGTGAGCCTCGGGACGGGGCGCAACGAGTTCAACCCCGTCAAGCCGCGGCCCGGCCTTGACCATTACATTCAGGAGGCGGGGAAGGCGGTCCTCGCCCAGATCAATGACCCGAACTTCATCGACGAGGGGGTGATCGCCAACTTCATGGCGGCCCGCTTCAACCGCCAGGGGCACCTGGCAGCCATGCTCCCCGCCATCGATCCCTCGCTCGAGTACAAGCCCATGGTCCGCGTCGAGGGAGCGTGCGGCTCCGGCGGGCTCGGCCTGGCCACCGGCATCAAGAGCGTCCTGGCAGAGACGGCGGACGTGGTGCTGGTCTGCGGCGTGGAGGTCCAGAACACGGTGAAGGCCATCTACGGCGCGGACTACCTGGCCGGCGCCGGGCACTATGCCACGGAACGCAAGAGCGGGCACGCCTTCTTCTTCCCCGCCAAGTTCTCCGACCGGGCGGGGGCCTACTGCGAAAAGTTCGGCGCCGAGCGGACCCGCAAGGCCATGGCGAGATGGTACGTCAACGCCATCGAGAACGCCCGTTTGAACCCCCTGGCCCAGGAGTACCACAACAAGGCGGAGAACCTCGAGGCCCTGGGGATGGCCCCGCCGGATGCCGCGGTCTTCACCGAGCACCTCAACTTCTTCGACTGTTCCAAGGTGTCGGACGGCGCGGCCGCCATTCTGGTCTGCTCCCGCGAGGGCTGGGAACGGTTGGGGCTGACCCGGGACGACGTGGTGGAAGTCACCGGCCTCGGCCAGGTGGAATCCAACCTCACCGCGCCGCCGCCGGACCTCGCCGAGCTGGCCACCAGCCGCCGGGCCGCCGCGAGCGCCCTCGACATGGGCGGCGTGGGCATCGGCGACGTGGGCGTCTTCGAGGTGCACGACTGCTTCACCATCTCCGGCATCCTCAGCGTCGAGGCGCTGGGCCTGGCCGCCCCCGGCGAGGGTCCGGACCTCGTCCTGGCGGGCGAGACGGCGCTGAAGGGGAGTCACCCCGTCAACACGGGCGGCGGGCTGGTGGGTTATGGCCACCCCACGGGTGCTTCCGGTGTCCGCATGGCGGTGGACCTCTGGAAACAGCTCACCGGCAGGGCGGGGGATTTCCAGGTCCACCCCCGGAAGGAGTACGGCCTGATGGTCTCCATGGGAGGCAACGACAAGACGGTGGTCTCGGTCCTCGTCCGGAAATAATTCGACCGTACCGCTCAACAACCGCTTCCGTCCAAGGGCCTCTCGCAAAGGCGCAAAGACGCCAAGCCTCGCAAAGGACCTCGAAAGAGCTTCACCGCTTCCTGGCGAGGCTTCGCGCCTTTGCGTGAGGCCTTCCGGACCTGATCTCGCCGAGGGGCCAGGCACGCCAGACCGGGCGGCGAAACCCGGGACACTCACGCGTCCGGGCACGCCGGCCAGCCCCTCCCGCCGGGGTTTCACGACGCCGGGTCCCGGCCCGAAAAAACGGGTGAAATGACCGACCCGTTCTGGTAGAATCGACCGCGTTCCAAATCCCCCCGGGAGCCGACGACCATGGCCAAATCCGACAAGGACAAGGACGACAAGAAATCCTCGTTGGGCGTGTTCGCCACGTTCGCCATTGCCCTGCGCTACTGGAAGCCCCACTGGCCGAAGGCCGTCCTGCTCCTGGTCATGCTGGCCGTCCAGCAGGGGTTCATCGCCTTCCTCGCCTGGAGCCTGGGGGAAGTGGTGAAAAAACTCAAGGTCACCCCGCCCGACGAGAAAGGGCTGGTTCTCCTGGTCGCCCTGCTGGCGGGCGGTTTCGTCGTGGCCGGCGTGGCGACCCTCCTGGCCGACTACTTCGGCGCCCGGGTCGGCGCGGACATCATCAACACCGTGCGCGCGCGCATGTTCATGCACCTCCAGCACCTGCACATCGGCTACTACTCCCAGACCCAGAGCGGCGACATCGTCGCCCGCTTCACCAGCGACCTGGCCGACATCCAGAAAGGGCTGACCCTGCGGATCATCGACGCATTCCAGGCCATGATGGGCCTGATCATCAGCATCCCCATGGCCTTCGTCATCGACTGGCGGCTGGGCCTGGCCATGGTGGCCAGCCTGCCGATGCTGGGCATGGGCACCTTCATCTTCGGACGCCGGGCCGCCTCCTCCCGTTACAAGCTCAAGCAGGAGGAGGCCGGGATCGCGGCCACGGTCCAGGAGAACGTCCGCGCCCAACCGGTGGTGAAGGTCTTCGGCCTGGCGGGGCTCCTGATGCACCGGTTCCACGGTCAGCTGGCCAAGGTCGGGAAGCGATACGTCCGCGCCGAGTTCCTGGCCCAGCTCGTCGGGACGGCGTCCACGCTGGGGGTGCAGTTCGGGCAGGTCGCCGTGATCGGTGTCGGCATCCTGCTGGCCATCAACGGGAAGATCGAGGCCAGCGTGCTGGTCGCCTTCATCACCCTGCAAGCCAACATCAGCAAGCACGCCTACGACCTGATGAAGAAGGTGGTCCCCAACCTCATCTCGTCGTCGGGCGGGCTCCAGCGCATCGAGGAACTGCTGGCCGAACCGGTCCAGGTCCGGTCCATGGCGGGGGCGCCGCGGCTGCCCCGGATCCGGGGCCCCATCCGCTTCGAGCGGATCGTGTTCAGCTACGGCGACGGCCGCCCCGCCCTCAACGACGTCTCCTTCGACATCCAGCCGGGCCAGAAGGTCACGCTGGTGGGGCCGAGCGGGTCGGGGAAGAGCACGGTGCTCCAGATGCTTCTCCGCTTTTACGACCCGCAGCAGGGGCGCCTGCTGGTGGACGGCCACGACCTGAGGGCGGTGGACCTGGCGGGCTACCACGCCCAGATCGCCGCCGTCTTCCAGGACAGCCTCCTCTTCTCGGGGACGGTCCGGGAGAACATCCGCCTGGGCCGGATCAACGCCACCGACGAGGAGGTTTACGCCGCCGCCCGCCTCGCCGAGATCCACGACATCATTATGGGCCTGCCCGAGAAGTACGAGACCGCCGTGGGCGAACTGGGCGGGCGCCTCAGCGGCGGGCAGCGCCAGCGCCTCTCCATCGCCCGGGCCATGCTTCGCAACCCGCCCATCCTGATCCTGGACGAGGCCACCTCGGCCCTCGACCCCGCCACGGAGTCGGCCATCAACGCCACCCTGGACCGGGTGGCCCAGGGCCGGATCGTGGTGGCGGTGACCCACCGCCTCGCCTCGGCGAGGAACGCCGACCGGATCCTGGTGATGGACCAGGGGAAGCTGTCCGAGTGGGGGACCCACGACGAACTGCTGGCCCGGAAGGGAATCTACTACGGCTTGTGGGCCAAGCAGAACGGCATCGAGGTGGACGCGGAAGGCGTCAAGGCCAGCGTCCAGCCTTCCTGGCTGGCCCAGGTCCCCCTCTTCGCCGACCTCACCGACACCGAGCGCAAGGACATCGCCTCCCGCTTCCAGACCGAGACCGTCGCCCAGGGCCGTCCGGTGGTCCGGGAGGGGGATCGGGGCGACCGCTTCTTCATCGTGGCACGCGGGAAGGTGGAGGTGGTCCAGTCCGTGGGGAAAGCGGAACGGCGCCTCGCGGTGCTCACCGACGGCGACTTCTTCGGGGAGATGGCCCTCATCCACGACGCCCCGCGCAACGCCACCGTCCGGACCCTCATGCCGGGCGTGTTCCTGACTCTCACGGCCGAGGAGTTCAAGAAGATCATGGAGTTGCACCCCCACGTCCGGGAAGTCATCGAGCGGACGGCGGCCCAGCGGCGCGCCGGGATCATGACCGGAGAGCGCGCGATGGCCCCGCCGCCTCTCCCGGGGGGCTACCCCGCGCCCCCGCCGCCCCCGACGCGAGCAGTCCCCATCGCCCAACCCCAGCCGACGCCGCCCCCGCCCCCGCCGCCCGGGGCCTACCCCGCCCCGCCCCCGCCCCCGCCCTCCGG
>JAGNHB010000070.1 GCA_018001935.1 Acidobacteriota bacterium | reverse complement strand
GCCCCCGCACCGCCCTCGCGGGACCGCACGGTCTTCGTCGGCTACTCCGCCCCCGGTGAACTGGTGGTGGAACAGGGGCCGAACACCGGGGCCCGCTTCAAGCTCAAGCCCAACACCCGCATCGGCCGGGGGAAGGGGAACGACGTGGTGCTGGGCGACCGCCGGGCATCGACCGAGCACGCCGTCCTGGTGACCACCGGCATGTTCCTCATGCTCACGGACCTGGACAGCACCAACGGCACCACCCTCAACGGACAGCTGGTGACCCACCCCGTGGCCGTGAACCTCGACGACGTGATCGGGATCGGGGAGACGCTGCTGAGGGTGGTCTGATGAGGAAGGCTGTAGGCTGTAGGCTGTAGGCTGTAGGCTGTAGGCTGTAGGTCCGGAGGTATTCACATCGGTATCGGTATCGGTATCGGTATCGCAATCGCAATCGTAATCGTAATCGCAGTCGCAATCGATATCGATCCCGCGTCCCGAGGTCAAATACGAACCACACGAACCGGAGGTTCCGTAGAAAATCCGGACTTTCGGAGAGCCGGGGTTCGGTCCGGGGACCGGCTGGGTTCGGGGGATTCCCCCGGCAGCGGTCAGGCTTCCGCCTTTTCCCGCTTTCCGACGAACAGGTGGTAGAGCAGCAGGCCGATCACGGTCGCCAGGCCGATCCCCGCGAAGATGAGCCAGAGGGTCCGGGGTTGGTTGAGGTTGTCCACGTAGTGGACGTAGAGGTTGGCCCCCAGAACGCCGGCGATGCTCGACCCGATCACCCCGTACAGGCTGCAGTACCCCATGTACATCGCCAGTTTCTCCTTGGGGGCGATCTGCCCCACGTACGAGAAGAACTTGGGATGTGCCGTCATTTCGCCAATCGAGAAAATAATATTCCCGATCAGGAACACCCAGATGCTGGGCGAGATGGCCAGGATCGCCATGCCGACGGTGCCGAGGAGGATCCCGACGATCATGGTGGGGAGGGCCGGGGCCTTCTTCACCAGCCACGAGACCACGAGCTGCAGGCAGATGATGGTGCCGCCGTTGATGACGGTGACGTGCTCCACGTCGAAGCGGAAGCCGGGTTTTAAGCCGAAGGTCCCGAAGAAGCCGTTGATGGCGGCGTTGAGGGAGTCCGCCCGCACGTAGGCCTGGACGTACCAGAGGACCGAGTCGAACATCTGGAAGTACAGGACCCAGAAACCGGAGTAGATGAAGATCATGGAGAGGAAGCGGAAGTGCTCGCGGAAGCGGGCGGCGTCGGCGCCGTCGATGGTGAAGAGGGAGAGCAGGGTGAGGTAGATGATGGAACAGAGGACGCGGCTGAATGTCGACAGGCCCGGGATGGTCCACAGGATCAGCATCATGGCGATACCGGCGGCCATCACCACCAGGGTTCGCCGCCCGTCGGGCAGGGCGGCGACGCGGGGCCGGAGGAAGAGGATCACCAAGCCCGTGGCCAGCACCAGCACGACGAAAAGGAGAAAGAAGGGCCGGCGGGAGGAGTCGGCGAGGGCCTTGCGGACGGCCCCTTCCTCGACGGCGGAGAGGGACGGGTCGGAAGCCGCCATCCGCTCGAGGATGACCTTCACCAGCCGCTCGTCCGCCGTGGGTGCCGACACCGTCACGATACCCTCGCCCCGGGCCTCCCCGACGGGCTGCTGGACGAGGATCGACGTCTCCCGCGGATCGGGCAGGTAGATCAGCCAGAGGGTCCGGGGTTTCTCGACGCTGCGGATCTCGTCGGCGAGCTTCCCCGGCGAGGGACAGGGGAGGCCCGCCGCGGCCAGGTCACGGACCAGCGCGGGCAGGAAGCGATCCCGGTCCCCGGGCCGGTGGATGGTGAGGGTCGCGGGCTTGCCGTTCTTGCCGGGTTCCAGGGCGTAGTCCTTCCCCACGATCTCGTTGCGCACCACCTCGAGGGTCAGGGCCCCCTCCACGCTCGCGGCGGGAAAGCGGCGGACCTGGAACTTCTCGAAGCGGGGCGTGAGGTACTCCTGGATCGCCACATACCCCAGGGCGCCCAGGAAGAGGACGACCAGCACCTGCCAGGACCGGCGGGCCATGGCGTGCCGTAGGAGGACCAGCGGGGAGTAGATGATCTCGAAGGCGTCGGCCACGGTTTTCAGGGCGCTCTTCTTGGTCTCCGGGGCGGCGCCCTCGGGGAGCGGCGGCTTGGCGGGGTCCCGGTAGAAGAGCAGGGTGGGGACCAGCATGGCCCCCGTGCAGAGCGCCGCCGTGACGAAGACCCAGGGCCAGGCGATGCTCTTGAGCCAGGGCACCAGGAACAGCGGGAAGAGGAACGCGCCGAGGTTGATGGACCAGTAGTAGATCCCGAAACCGACCGAGGAACTCTCCTTGTCGGTGACCCGGGCGATGGTGCCCGAGACGATGGGCTTGAAGATGCCGGCCCCCAGGGCCATCACCACCATGGCCAGGAAGACGGGGGTGTACTCGGTGGCCCGGGAGATGAGGAAGTAACCGGTCCCCAGGAAGGCGAAGGCCACGGTGAGGGCCTTCCGGAAGCCGAAGCGGTCCGCCAGGGCCCCCGACAGGATGGGGAGGAAGTAGAGGATGGGCTGGATGACGCTCTTCAAAACCCCCACGTGGTCCTTGGGGAAGAGGAGGACGTCGGTGCAGTACACCGAGAAGACGCTCATCATGCCGTAGTAGGCCCCGCGCTCGAAGAACTCGAAGAGGATCACCAGCCAGAACAGCGCTGGGAATCGCTTTTTCCTCGTCTTGGGGGTGTCGGTCATGATTGTCTCCCGGGTGAATCTGGCCGCGGCCGAAACGGCATTCTACCACGGGTGGTCGGGATCACGCAAAGCCGCAAAGACGCAAAGACCCGAAACGCGGTCTTTATCCTGACCCACCAAGCGGATCAGACCGTCATGAAACGCGAACCCCGATAACCACCCGAAAAAACCGTGAAGGGACGAAAGGACCCAAAGGACCAAAGGGACCCAAAGGACGGGTGGGGCGAAGCGGACGTCGCCGGAGGGAGAGACCCTTGGCACCGGTGCTGATCCGTGTTTGTCCGTGTGCATCTGTGTTCATCCGTGGTTGTCCGTGGTTCGGATCGGGTTGCGGCGGGGGCTTTTCTTCTGGGTTCGTGGTTCATTCCCGTCCGTGTATTTCGTGTATTTCGTGGTTGTCTTCGTCCTGATTCAGGTTGGGGATTTGGGGATATTTCGAATCTTCCGGGTTCCACGCGGGGGATGTTTGCGGTAAAATAAGCCGACCGAAGAAGAAACATCCAGACCGGGTCGCGGCCCGGACTCGACCCGAAGCGGAAAACCACGCCGGAGACACCGGCCAGGAGGCAGAGATGAAGATAGTGGAGATCAAGGCCCTGCACGGGTCGAACTTCTGGAGCAAGCGCCCCGTCATCCGGATGGTGGTGGACCTGGAGGACCTCAAGGACGTCAAGACCAGCCAGCGTCCGTCCTTCCTGGATCGCCTGGTTCAGGTCATCCCCAGCCTGGCCGAGCACAAGTGCTCGCTGGGCGTGGAGGGGGGCTTCCTCCAGAAAATGCGCGAGGGCACCGACTTCGCCCACGTCATCGAGCACCTGACCCTGGAACTGCAGTACCTGGCCTACATCGACGCCTACTTCTGCCGGTCCTACCCCACCAAGGACCCCGGCGTCTACCTGGTGATCTTCGAATACCTGGTGGACGAGGCGGGGATCCACGCGGCACAGCAGAGCGTCCGCATCATCCAGGACATCCTGGCGGGCAAGTCGGACGAGGAAATCGACGTCGACGGGGTGATCGACACCATCGACGGCATCCAGGAAGAGCACTACCTCGGCCCCACCACCATGTCCATCATCGAGGAGGCCAAGCGCCAGAACATCACCGTGATCCGGCTGGACGACTACAACCTGGTGCAGCTGGGCGAGGGGAAGTACCAGAAACGCATCCAGGCCTCCCTGACCTCCCACTCCAACGTGCTGTCGGTGGAACTGGCCGGCGACAAGAAGACCACCAAGATGATCCTGGAGGACAGCGGCATCCCCGTCCCCAAGGGCACCGTGGCCTCCAAGTGGAAGTCGGTGCTGGAGGACGCCGAGTGGCTGGGCTACCCCGTGGTGGTCAAGCCCTACGACGGGCACCACGGCAAGGGGGTCACCATCGGGGTGAAGAACGTGCAGGAGTTGCAGGCGGCCTTCGACCGGGCCAAGGAGGGCTCGGAGCGGGTCATCGTGGAGCAGATGGCGGTGGGGAAGGACTTCCGGATCCTCGTGGTGGACGGCAAGTTCACGGCGGCGGCGAACCGGGTCCCGGCGCACGTCGTCGGCGACGGGCAGAACACGATCCAGGCCCTCATTAAAAAGGAAAACCAGAACCCGCGGCGCGGCCGGGGCCACCAGAACGTCATGACCCTTCTTCACGTGTCCGACGCCACCCAGGAACTCCTGGCGGAGAAAGGCTACACCCTGGAATCGGTCCCCCCCGCCGGGGAGTTCGTCCAGCTGGAGCGCACGGCCAACCTCTCCACCGGCGGCTCGGCCATCGACGTGACGGACAAGGTCCACTCGGCCAACAAGTTCATGTTCGAGCGGGTGGCCCGCATCATCGGCCTGGACATCGCCGGGATCGACGTCATCGCGCCCACCCTGGAAGTCCCCATCACCACCAACGGCGGCGCCATCATCGAGGTGAACGCGGCGCCGGGACTGCGCATGCACATCAGCCCCTCCGAGGGCAAGCCCCGCAACGTCACCCGGCCCATCGTCCAGATGCTCTTCCCCCAGGGGACCAAGTCGGACGCCCTCATCGTGAGCGTCACCGGCACCAACGGCAAGACCACCACCACCCGCCTGGTGGCCCACGTCCTCAAGGGCGTGGGGCACGGCGTGGGGATGACCTCCACCGACGGCATCTACATCCGCGACCGCCTGATCCTGGAAGGCGACATGAGCGGCCCCCGCTCCGCCCGGCTGATCCTGCAGGACCCCACCATCGACTGCGCCGTCTTCGAGACGGCCCGGGGGGGCCTGCTGCGGGACGGCCTCGGCTACGGCACGGCGGACGTTGGGTGCTGCCTCAACGTCTCCGAGGACCACATGGGGCTCGGCTACATCGAGACCCTGGACGACCTGGCCCGGCTCAAGGGGATCGTCCCCTCCACCGTGCGCCCCGGCGGCCACTCGGTGCTCAACGCCGACGACAAGCTCTGCCGCGAGATGGCCAAGGACTGCACCGAGAACCTCATCTGGTTCAGCCTGAACCCCCAGAACCCCACGGTGCTGGAGCACGTGGAGAACGGGGGCACCGCCGTGGTCTACCAGAACGGCTACATCACCGTGCTGGAGGGGGACATGACGATCCCCGTGGCCCGGGTCTACGAGATCCCCATCACCCTGGAGGGGAAGGCCGCCTTCAACATCCAGAACGCCCTGGCCGCCACCGCCATCTGCCACGCCCTGAAGGTGAAGGTGGAGGAGATCCGGGTCGGGCTCTCGTCCTTCTTCCCCTCGCCCTCCCAGACGCCGGGCCGCATGAACTTCATCCCCGTGCGCAACTTCGACGTGGTCATCGACTACGCCCACAACCCGCGGGCCTACCTCCACTTCTTCGACTTCGTCTCGAAGCTGGACTACCCGCGGAAGGTGCTGGTGCTGGACGCCGTGGGGGACCGCCGCGACCAGGACATCGAGCAGCTGGCCGCCATCTCCGGCAAGCACTCGGACCGCGTGGTCATCTACGAGGACAAGGACCTGCGCGGCCGCAAGCCCGGGGAGATCGCGGAGGTCCTCAAGCGCGGCTTCCTGGCCGCCGGCTACCCGGAGGCGCGGATCGAGGTGGCGGCCGACGAGTGGACCGCCATCGGCCGCGGCCTGGAGCTGTGTGAAAAGGGCGACCTCCTGGTCTACATGACGGGGCGCGTCCGGCAGGCCATCAAGTACCTTTACGAGTACAAGGAGAAGCTCGACCCCCTCGGCGCCCGCGTCGACACCACGCTGTTCGAGTGACCCGCCCCCCCGAGGGCCCCTCACCCCTCGGGGTCGGTATCGGTATCGCAGTCGCAATCGCCGTCGGAATCGGGATCGCCGTTGATGCCCGGAGCTTGAAGAGATCCCCGACCCGGGTTTGCACGATCTGTCTGGAGGTGAAAAGGACACACCGGTTCACCCTCATCGTGGAGCGGGACCCTGAAAGCGGCTGGCTGGTCGGGGAAGTGGTCGAATTGACGGGGTGTCACTGCCAGGCGAAGAACATGACCGACCTGGAGAAAAACATGCGGGAAGCCATCCCGGTCTATCTCGAGACCGCCGGCGATGAGACTCCCTACCCGGAATTCGTGGGGCTGCAGCAGATCGAGGCGGCCGTGAGAACAACGATCTCCTCGATTAAAACCAGCATGATCAGGATCAGGTTGAACTCGGCCCGAGCTTGGAATATGATTGAATCGAAAGGCCTGCTCCTGCATTTCACGGGTACATGTCCCACGAAGGATGGCAGGTCGATCCGGCAAGACGGAAGGTGAGGGATATCATGACGTCGGAAGGGAAAGCGGTCCTTGAAAACGCCCTGGCCCTGTCGCCCGTCGAGCGGGCTTCCGTGATATCAGCGCTGCTGGCGAGCTTCGACCGTGCTTCCAGGGCAACCCTCGATGCGGCGTGGGCGACGGAGGCGGAAGACCGGATCGATGCCCATCCGGGGTTGTCTGGCTTCGGTTCCCCTCGATGAGGTATTCGACAGGATCAACACTCGATGAAGGTCCGATTTCTCGACGTCATGCACCTGCATCGTCACCCCCGACATTGGAAGGGGCGGGAGGAAAGCACGGAATGAGCAGGAGCGGATTGCCCCTTGAGCCCGGGATTTGAACTGTACCGACAAGTCTCGTACGTCCCCTGGTGCGGCCAGTTGCCCTGGCACACCCTGGCGCTGGGGGCCCTCCTGGCCCTCTTCGGCCTGCGCGGGGCCTTTTCGTGCCGGTTCTGGGCGGAGTCCCGGAACAGAGCGTTCCTGCTGGAGTCGGCCCGCTTCATGCGCGGGTTCCAGGCCTTCCTGGCCGTGGTATTCGGTTTCTCGTGGGCCGTATCCCTCTGCTACGAATCCGGTTGGTTCGAGCCCGGGATCCGGTGGGCCGACCGGCAGACCGGCGTCCCGTGGTGGCTGGTCGTCCTGAACGTCGTCGTGGGCGGTTTCTCCCTGTGGGTCTGGACCCGTTCGGTCCGGCGGGGGCGGGAAGCGGCCGGCCCGGGCGCCCGCAACACCGCCGGCCGGGTCGCCGCGATGCTGTTCCTCCTGGTCCTGGTGGTGGTCCCCTTCTTCCAGTCCTGGCTGGTTCTGCACCTCGGTCTTTACTACCGGGCACCGAGAAAGTGGTCAGCTTGGCTGGCGATCGTGCCGTGGTTGATCAGCCTGTTCATTCGCCGTGAAGTGTGGGCGAAAACCATTCGCTACCTCTCGGCTGCGTTTTTTCTCGGCTGCTTTGCCTATTTCTTCGTATTCAGCCTTTACACTCATTTTCTCCTGCCGGAGTCCCTCGCCTACTCCCAGGAGGTGGCCGACCGCCTTCAGCACATCAAGGAAGCGAGCGGACAATATCCTGACCGGATCGACCCCGAAACCCTGATGGGGAAGAAACCGCCACTCTTGATTCGAACCGAGGGAAACAACTACTACAACAAATCGGAAACCGGGTATTACGAATTGAATCTCAGGACAATCTTTCCAAGTTCATTTGTTTCCTTCAACAGCATGGGCAGGAAATGGGAAGCCTGGTTTTCCAACTTTACAGAGTGATGATCCGGGGATCCTTTTCTCAGGGTCCATCATCCAAGCGAGTGATTACCGAACGGCTCGTTCGAGTTCGAAAATGAAAACGGAGGGAACATCATGAACGTCGTCATCCTGTATGCCCACCCCAACCCCGAAAGCTACAACCACGCCGTGCTGGAGGCCGTCCGGGGCGAGCTGGCGGCCGCCGGGCACGCCGTCACCGTGCGGGACCTCTACGCCCTGGGCTTCGACCCGGTCCTCAAGGGGGCGGACTTCGCCGCGTTCAAGGTGGGAGAGACGCCCGGGGACATCGCCCGGGAGCAGGCCTTCATCCGGGACGCCGACCTGGTGGTGGCCGTCCACCCCGTGTGGTGGTTCAACCAACCGGCGATCCTCAAGGGCTACATCGACCGGGTCTTCTCCTACGGCTTCGCTTACGCCGTCGGCGCCAACGGCATCGAACCGCTCCTCAAGGGCAAGAAGGCCGCGATCCTCAACACCACGGGCGGCGACGAGGCCGTCTACGTGAACTACGGCTTCAAGGACGCCCTGCTCAAGACCCTCGACGCCGGGATCTACGGCTTCTGCGGCATGGAGGTGGTGCTGCACCACTTCTTCCACGCCGTGCCGCAGCAGCCCCGGGAGAAACTGGCAGCCGATCTGGCGGACCTGAAAGCCCTGGTCCGGGAGAAGTTGGCCGGCTGAGCGCGCGCTGCCGAACGCACCTTCAGGGCCCGCCGGCAAAGGACGAAAGGACCAAAAGGACCAAAAGGACCAAAGGGACATAAAGGACGGCAGGGGGCACGGCGAGGTTCTTCCCGCGGGCCCCTCTCGACCGCTTCAGGTCTGCCGTCCCTTTGGTCCTTTGAGTCCTTTTGGTCCTTTTGTCCTTTCCCCCTCCGGGCCGGTTTCCGGCGGTCTTCACGAGGGGGTGCCCCGCCCGCCGCTTTGGGGTATAATCCCTTCCCGAGACCACGCGTCGGAAAGGGGGCCGCCATGATCCGTTCGCAGTGCAACCCAATGTTCAGGCTGGCGTTCCGGGCGGTTCCGGCCGTGGCTGTCCTCTGCGCGGCCCTGGGGTGGGCCGGGCTTGCGGCGGGGGCGCCAGTCGAGCCCGCCGGGCCGGTGGCGGTCGACAAGCCTGCCCGGCCGGTGGCGACCTCCGGCTCCCGGCCCGAGAAGACAGCGGCTGTCCCGCCCCCTGCGGCCGCCCCTGCGGCAACCCCGGCGCCGGCGACCGACTTCGTCCCCGCCTGGGCGCGGGAGGCGGTCTGGTACCAGATCTTCCCCGAGCGCTTCCGCAACGGCGACCCGGGCAACGACCCGCGGGTGGAAGACCAGGACGGGGCCTACCCGCACGATATCACCTCTCCCTGGCAGCTCCACCCCTGGACCGCCGACTGGTACGCGCTCCAGCCCTACGAGCGGAAGAACGGGAAGGACATCTGGTACAACCTCCAGCGCCGGCGCTACGGCGGCGACCTCCAGGGGGTCCTGGACAGGCTGGACTACCTGCAGCGACTCGGGGTGAACGCCCTCTACCTCAACCCCGTCTTCGATTCCCCCTCCTCCCACAAGTACGACGGCTGCTCGTGGCACCACGTGGACCCCACCTTCGGCCCCGACCCGGCGGGCGACCGCAAGCGCATTGCCGCCGAGGACCCCGCCGACCCGAAGACCTGGGCCTGGACCGCCGCCGACCGGCTGCTCCTGAAGCTGGTGCGGGAAGTCCACCGGCGGGGGATGCGCCTGATCCTGGACGGGGTCTTCAACCACCTCAGCACCCGGAGCTGGCCCTTCCGGGACCTGGTCAAGCGGGGGAAGGCCTCGCCCTACGCCGACTGGTTCAACGTGACCGACTGGGACCAGCCCGGTCCCCTGGGCGTCCCGTTCAGTTACGCGGGGTGGTTCGGCGTGGCGGAACTCCCCGAGATCCGCCAGGACGAGGGCGGCACGGTGGAGGGCCCGCGCCGCTACGTGTTCGCCTGCACCCGGCGCTGGATGGACCCCGACGGCGACGGCGACCCGTCCGACGGCATCGACGGCTGGCGGCTCGACGTGGCCTTCTGCATCCGCCACCCCTTCTGGAAGGCGTGGCGCACCCTGGTCAAGTCCGTCAACCCGCGGGCCTACCTGGTGGCGGAGGTGGTGGACACCCCGGCCGCCACCGCCCCCTACGTCCAGGGGGACGAGTTCGACGCGGTGATGAACTACAATTTCACCTTCGCCTGCTGGCAGTTTTTCATCGAGGGCCCGCGCCGCATCGACGCGAAAGCCTTCGACACCCAGCTGCGGACGCTGCGGGAGGCCTTCCCGCCCTGCGTGGGCGCCGTCGCCCAGAACCTCCTGGACAGCCACGACAGCACCCGGATGGCCTCCCACGTCGTGAACGGCCCCCACCTCTTCTTCGAGAAGTGGGGGGAGTACTACGGCCTCTCGAAGGGGGACAACCCCCGCTTCGACACCCGGCGTCCCACGGCGGACGAGCGCAAGCTCCAGCTCTTGGCCGTCGCCTTCCTGATGACCTACCCCGGGGCGCCCATGGTCTACTACGGCGACGAGGCCGGGATGTGGGGCGCCAACGACCCCTGCTGCCGCAAGCCGATGGTCTGGGACGACCTCCGCTACGCCCCCGAGGCCGTGCTGCCGGGCGGGGGCCCGCGCCCGAAGGCCGACCCCGTCGCCTTCGACCGGGCGGTTTTCGAAACGTTCCGGGAGTTGATCCGGCTCCGGCGGGCGCACCCGGCGCTGCGGGAAGGGGATTTCCGGGCGCTGCGAGCGGGCGACGACGGCGTCTACGCCTTCTCGCGCGCGGCGGGGGGCGAGCGGGTGGTGGTGGTCCTCAACCGGGACGCGGAGGCGAGAACCGTCACCCTGGAGGGAGTGAGCGGCCGGTTCCGCGAGCTGTACGGTCCGCGGGGGCCGGCGCCGCGGGTTTCGGGGGGAAAGCTGACCCTCACGGTTCCCGCCCGCTCGGCGAGGATCCTGTGCCAGGCCGCAGGGGCCCGGAGCGGCAAATAGCGCTCAAAGGACAAAAGGACCCAAAGGACCAAAAGGACCTAAAGGACAGCCGATAACTCCTACAACTCCCATAATTCCCATAGTTCCCATAATTCCCATAATTCCCATCACTCCCCTCCCCCATCTTCTCTCTCCTCTGGTTGCCCCTGCCGCTTCCCCCGGCCCGTTTCTGTTGTATAATGCCTCATCTTTCCGCAGGAGCGTCACCATGACCGACGGCACCATCCAGCGAATCGGCATCTGCACCGGGGGGGGCGACGCGCCGGGCCTCAACGCCGTCATCCGCGCCGTGTCGGTCTCGGCCATCAATCGAGGCTGGGAGTGCTACGGGATCGCCGAGGGCTTCAACGGCCTCCTCTTTCCCGAGCGCTTCCCCGGCTGCGGGCTGGTCCGCCTCGACCGGGACCGGGTCCGCGGCATCACCCACCTCGGCGGGACGATCCTGGGGACCACCAACCGGGGGAACCCCTTCAGCTACCCCGTCACGGGGCCCGACGGCGTCACGCGGGAGACGGACCTCTCCGACAACCTGATGAAAGCCTTCTGGATGCACGGCATCTACCACCTGGTGGCCGTGGGCGGCGACGGCACCCTGGCCATCGCGCACGGCCTGGAGAAAAAAGGTCTCAAGGTGGTGGGGGTCCCCAAGACCATCGACAACGACCTGGACAAGACGGTCATCACCTTCGGATACGACACCGCGGTCAGCTTCGCCACGGAGTGCCTCGACCGGCTCTACGCCACCGCCCAGTCTCACCAGCGCATCATGGTGGTGGAGGTGATGGGGCGCTACGCCGGCTGGATCGCCCTGAACACGGGGGTTTCCGGTGCGGCCCACACCATTCTCATTCCGGAGATCCCCTACGACATCCGGAAGGTGGCCGAGCACCTGAAGAAGCGCGCCGAGCGGGGGCGGCCCTGCTCCATCGTGGTGGTGGCCGAGGGGGCGAAGCCCATCGACGGCGACGCCGCGGTCGTGGAAAAGCAGGTCGGCCGCGCGGAGCGCCTGGGGGGGATCGGGGAGAAGGTCACCCGCCAGCTTTCCGAGCTGACGGGGAAGGAGTGCCGGTGCGTGGTGCTGGGGCACCTGCTGCGGGGCGGGAGCCCCACCACCTTCGACCGCCTCATCGCGCTCCGTTTCGGCGCCGCCGCGGTGCGGGCCCTCCACGAGGGGCAGTCCGGGATCATGGTGGCCCTGGACCCGCCGCGGGTGCGCTACGTCCCGCTGGGGGACGTGGCCGGACGCTTCAAGGCCGTCCCGGTCGACTGCGACACCATCCTGACCGCCCGCGAACTGGGCATCTGCTTCGGGGACTGACAAACCACGGAAAAGCTTGCGAAACCACGGATGAACACGGATGGACACGGATCGATCCGGGAATTGACCACGGAATACACGAAATACACGGACGAAGAAGACAGAATTCAGGAGACAGGACAAAGGGGGCAGGCGATGACGCGGGGCTTGCCCGCGGCAAACGGAGGCGCCTCCTCCCCGTGCCTACGAGCCTCTGTAAGAGAAATTCCGGATGGATCTCTGACGGAGGCACAGGGGTACGGAGGGTGCGCGGCCGGTGCGGGAGACGTCGGGAGAACGGGAAATCCCGCCCCCGCCCGTGCCCATCGGCGTTCATCCGTGTTCATCCGTGGTTACAACAGATGATGGCCGGCCGGGGTTGAACTCCCGTTTCACGCGCCGGCCGGCGGGCTTTATGCCCCGACCTCCAGTTGGTAGTAGTCGGTGAACATTACCCGTGCGGCCAGGCGGTAGGGCAGGTGCTTGAGCGCGTTCAGCAGGCCCGGGGGGACGTCGAAGGTCTTCCGCTCGTGCAGGTCGCTTTCCACCCGCAAACCCGCCCCCTCCAGCAGTCGGCGGAATTCCGCCCGGTCCCAGTGATTCACGTGCGGCGTGTCGAAGAAGAGGAGACGTTTCGCCCAGCGGGAAAAGGTGTGGACGAAAACCCGCACATTCCCCCCCGGCCGCGCCACGCGGACGATCTCCCCGATGACCCCCCGGGGGTGCCGGACATGATCGAGGACGTTGAAGCAGAGGACCGTGTCGAAATACCGGTCGGGGAAGGGGAGCCTTTCCGCCGGGAGGGAGACCATGGGCGCCGGCTCCCAGCCCGGGCGGGTTTCCACCAGCTTTTCCCGGTGGTAGAAGGACGCCAGGGGATCGATGCCGAGGGGGCGGACGCCTTCCCCACGGAAGAAGTTGAGCACCGACACCGGGCCGCAGCCGACGTCCAGGACCTTTCCGGGCGGGAAGGGGCCTCCGGTTTTCTCCACCACCCCGGCCCAGTACGCCTCCAGGGAAACCCGCTGGTAAACCGCCATGGACCGCCAGCGCTGCCAGAAGGCCCGCTCCGCCGCCTGGGCCCGTTCCCAGGCGCGGTCCCCTCCCCCCGCCGGCAAGCTCTCCCCGGGCTCGGCGAGCACGGCGTGAATGCCGTCGCCGGCGGGGACGGTCGCCAGGGCTTCCCCCCCGTCTCCCGGGAGCCGGAACGCGCCGTCCCCGGCCCAGTATGCGAGATCCGCTCCTCCCGTCACCTCGTAACCCGGCCGTTGCGTCATCGGCGTCTCCTCTGAAAGGCCGGCATTATACCACGCCCCGATCGCCGGATCACCCCTCGATGACAAACAGGGATGAGGCGGGGAAATCGTCCTCCGGGTGAAACCACCCCTCGAAACGGAAATCCGGAAACGTGTTTGCGTTCCCCTTGGCGTGCTCTGGTGCGCCAGGGAAAGCCTGGCCGATCTACCTGACTGAGAGGTGTCAGGCGTGATAATTGCTCATTCATCATGTAGTTGCGGTCTCCTGCGCGAGAGTGATC
Source organism: Acidobacteriota bacterium (assembly GCA_018001935.1). Taxonomy (NCBI): domain Bacteria; kingdom Pseudomonadati; phylum Acidobacteriota; species Acidobacteriota bacterium. The sequence goes on along the minus strand of JAGNHB010000070.1, from coordinate 13,803 downwards.
AAGCGTGGGGAGCAGGCCGGTCTCCAACGCGAGGGCGCGTTGGGGGCGACGGGGGGAGAACCCTCCCGGACAACGAAGGTGCGAGCCCTAACGATTGTGAACCCGATTCGGCCTCGAAACGCAAGGATGATGGTGGCCAGCTAACCAGAGCAGTGCTTTTGCATCCCCCGCTGCCGCGTTCCGGGGGCGGCGACGCGGGCGCCCCGAACGAGCGGCCCGTTGCACGTTTGCGGCCGGCGCCCGCGTCTTGCCCCCGGCTGGGACGCCCCCTCCCCTTCAGGGAGGGTCGGTCCCTCGAAGCGCCAACTCCGGTTGGGCGCCGCGAGCGTCCTATCTGGTTCGATTGATGATCCTCCTCCCCGATTCCCCTAAGGGGAAAGGCGTTTTAGCCCGAGGCAAGCCGCGGACGCCGGGGAAACCAGGCCGGGGCGCGAAAAGTTGACGGGCGTCCGCGGCGCCGCCCCGGGGAAAAGACGTGGCAGCGAAGGGGCGAACCCGCCCCGAAGGCGGCGGGAGGAACGCGTCGCTTCCCAACCCTGCGCCTTTGAATAAGGAAGGTGCCCGAAGAACCATCTTCCCTGGCCCGCAGCATCTTTGGTCGCGACGGTGGCGGCGATACCGACGGCGATGGCGATACCGATTGCGATTGCGATACCGATTGCGATACCGATACCGATACCGATGGAAACCCCGCCGGACCTACAGCCTACAGCCTACAGCCTAAACTCTTATCACCCGCCTCAGGTTCTGCCGGGCTTCGAAGAGCCGGGACTTCACGGTCTTCTCGGGGAGGTCGAGGATGACGGCCATCTCCTGGTAGGAACAGTCCATGAAATGCCGGAGGATGATCACCACCCGGTGGTCCGTCGTCAACCGTCGCAGCGCCCGGTCGATGGCCTCCGCCCACTCCCCGCGGAGCACCTCCCGCTGCGGGCCGTCCTCGGCGCCGGGTTCGGAGAACCCGTTCCCGGGCGCCGTCAGGGACCTCCGGGCGCGGTTCCGCTGAAGGCACCGGAGGGCCTCGTTCACCGCGATCCGGTAGAGCCAGGAGAAGAAGGGGAGGTCGTCGCGGTAGGAGGGCAGGTGTTCGAAAGCCCGGAGAAAGGTCGACTGGCAGACGTCCCGGGCGTCCTCGGCCTCTCCCAGTATCCGGAAGGCCGCATTGAAGACGGGGCGGTGGTAACGGTGGACGATCTCGTTGAACGCCTCGCGGTCACCGGCCCGGAATCGGGAAACGAGGTCGGCGTCGAGGCCAGGGTGTCGGTTTTCCGGGGGTGTCGTCATTCAACCTGCCAGTTCAACCCTTTGGTGCACAATCGATCCCGTTGAACGGATTCCAATCTTACTACAGCCTCCCCAGCCGGACAAGAGGGAATCCGGCGGTCGTCACTCACCCAGTTCACGTTCCCACGCTCCCGAGGCGAGGTAGGCCAGGACCGCTTCCACGTCCGTCGTGAACGCGGAGCCCAGCGAGGCGACCAGGGGAGCTTTCCCGTCCCGGGCGGCGGTTTCCAGTTCGTGCCCCAGCCGGATGATCCGCTCGGAGAAGTAACCCGCGACGCCCCGGATGCGGTGGGCTTCCTCCGCCGCCGCGTCGAAGGCCGACCCGGCGATGGCTTCCTTCAAGGCCGCCAGGCGCGGGGGGATCTGGGTCTGGAAGCGCCTGGCCAGCTTCGCGAACACCTCCCGGTTGCCCCCGAGGTCGTCGAGGATCCTCCGGATCGGGTACATGGCGCTCTCTCCCTGGACCGCGTCGGGTGCGGGGGCGCTCGGGGAGATCACGGCCGGGGCGGTGCCGGGCCCCGGCGCGGGGGCAAGCGAGTCCAGGAGGGTAAAGAGGTCCCGGGCCCGCATGGGCTTGCTGAGGAAGTGGTCCATGCCGGCCTCCAGGCACCGCTCCCGGTCGCACTGGAGGGCGTGGGCCGTCAGGGCGACGATGGGGATGTGCCGCCCCGTCGCCGCTTCGGCCTCACGGATCTTCCGGGTGGCGGTGATGCCGTCCATGCCGGGCATCTGGACGTCCATCAGGATCACGTCGTACGCCGCCTCGGCGGCGCGAAGCACCGCCGACCGGCCGTCGGACACGGCGTCGACCCGGTGCCCGGCGCGTTCGAGCATGGTGGAGATGGTGACCGTGTTGATCTCGTTGTCCTCGGCCAGGAGGACCCGCATCCCGGCCTTCCGCCCGTTGGCGAAACCCGAGTCCAGGGTCGCCAGTTCCGCCTGGAGCCGGGGCTGGTTCAGGACGGCCTCCACGGACTCCCAGAGTTCGGCCGGGGTGCAGGGCTTGACCAGAGCGGCGACGAAGCCCTTCTCCAGGCACTTGGCCAGGTGGGCCCGGTGGCCGGCCTGGTGGAGGGCGAGGATGGGCGGGGATACGCCCAGGGGGACCTGGGCGATGAGACCGGGGAGGGTGTCCCCGTCGGACCGGGGCATCCCGACGTCCAGGAGGATCAGGTGGTGGGGCGGGACCTCCTTCAGCACCGACCGCAGCGCCGGGGTGGAATCGGCTTCCGTGGCCGAGGCGCCCAGGGACTCGAGAAGAGAGCGGAGGTACGCGCGGTTGAGGGGGTGCCGGTCCGCCACGATCATGCGCAGGCCGTCGAACGGGTGCGGGGGGGCCGGGACGGCCGCTCCCGCCACCGCCTGCGGGAGCCCCAGGCGGAGGGAGACGTGGAAGTCGCTTCCCGGCGACGTTCCGCGCCCCGCGCCGAACCTGGAGGGGCTCTCCACGTGGATGTCCCCCCCCATGAGGCCTGCGATCGCCCGGGTGATGGAGAGGCCGAGGCCCGTGCCCCCGAAGCGTCGCGTCACGCTGGAGTCGGACTGGGCGAAGGGCTCGAAGACGACCTCGAGCTTGTCGGCCGGGATGCCGATCCCCGTGTCCGACACCGTCAGGTGCAGGACGATCTCCTGGCCGGCCGGGAGGTCGGACGCGACGCGGAGGGTGACCTCGCCGCTTTCGGAGAACTTCACCGCGTTCCCCACGAGGTTCACGATCACCTGTTGCAGGCGGACCGGGTCGCCCACCAGGGTTTCCGGGACGGCCGGGTCCACGTGGAAGGCCAGGTCGAGGCCTTTCTCGGAGGCCTTGACGGCCCCGGGCCGGAGCGCCGTCGCCACCACCTTCCGCAGTTCGAAGGGGACCGGCTCCAGCGCCATCTTTCCCGCCTCGATCTTGGAGTAGTCCAGGATCTCGTTGATGATGGACAGCAGCGACTCGGAGGACGACAGCACGGTCTCCAGGCAGCGCCGCTGCTCGGGCGCCGGTTTCATGTCAAGGGCGATCTCCGTCATCCCCATGATCCCCATGATGGGGGTCCGGATCTCGTGGCTCATCAGGGCCAGAAACTGGCTCTTGGCGCGGGCCAGGAACTCGGCCCGGTCTTTTTCCTGCTCCAGTTCCGCCGCGTGCAGCTCGGCCCGCCGGGCATTGATCAGGGACTCCCAGTACTGGCGGTGGATGATCCGGGCTTCCAGGGCCAGAAACAGCACGAAGAGGAAGCACAGGACCCCGATGGCCGCGCCCCGGGGCGGGTCGAGGGGGAGGCAGACGAAGCCCGGGGGGGCCATGAGGATCAGCATGTAGAGCTGGTTGAGGAAGAGCCGGGGGGAGTAGATGAGGATGGACCCGGTGCAGATGCCGGACATCATCACCAGCATGAGGAAGAAGTCGATCTCGAAACCGCGGTCGAGGATGCACAGGCAGCACAGGCCGGACCAGAGGGCCGCCGAGAGGAGGAAGCACGAGGCGTCCACGCGGGCCCACAGCCGCGGGTGCTTCGGGCGAAGGGCGTCGTACCCGAGGGAAACGGTGGTGCGGACGGCGAAGAGGGCGACGAAGGCCGTCAGCAGGCCCATCATGAGCGGGAGGTTGGACCGTCCGAAGGTGGTGGTGCCGGTGAGGACCAGCAACAGCAACACGTACGTCAGGGCCCCGGGTATGGTCCGTTTCGCCAGCTGGCGCTCGGCCTGTTCGCGGAGGGCCTCCCGGGACCCGGAGGGTACCCTCGAGGTCGCTTCGCTGCTGTCGATGAAACTTCGAACCCGGATCATTCCGGCCTCCCGTTCGGCCCGGCGCCGTCGTCACCGGCAAGGCCCAGGACCTCGGCGACGAACTCCTCCACAAGGCGGTCGTTGGGGATGACCTTCACCTGGCGGCCGGACCGGAAGATCAGGGACCGTTTCCGGCCGCAGGCCAGCCCGATGTCGGCGTCGGCGGCTTCGCCCGGGCCGTTCACCTCGCAGCCCATCACGGCGATCCGGAGCGGGGCCTTCAGGTGGGACAGCGCCCGCCGGACCCGGGAAGCGACGTCGATCAGGTCCACCGTGGTGCGGCCGCAGGTGGGGCAGGAGACGAACCGCGGCCCCCGCTGCCGGACCCCCGCGGCGGAGAGGATCTCGAAACCGGCGCGAACCTCCTCCTCGGGAGGGGCGGTCAGCGACACGCGGATGGTGTCGCCGATCCCGTCCAGGAGCAGGGCGCCGATCCCCACGGCCGAGGCCACCGTCCCGGACCGGGCGTCCCCGGCCTCCGTGACCCCCAGGTGCAGCGGGTAGTCCACGCGGGCCGCCATCGCCCGGTAGGCTTCGACCATCTCCGGGACGTCCGACGCCTTGAGGGAGATCACGATGTCCCTGAACCCCTCGGCCTCCAGGAGGGCGACGTGGCGGAGGGCGCTCTCCACCATGGCCCCGGGCGTCGCCCGCCCATGCCGCTCGAGAAGGTCCCGCTCGAGGGAACCCGCATTTACCCCGACCCGGATGGGGACGCCGCGGCGGGCGGCCTCGGCCGCCACGAGGCGCACGCGCCGGGCCGAGCCGATGTTTCCGGGGTTGAGGCGCAGCTTGGCGACGCCGGCGTCCAGGGCGGCCAGGGCGAGCCGGTAGTCGAAGTGGATGTCTGCCGCCAGGGGGACGGGGGACTCCCGACAGACGGCGGCCAGCGTTTCCGCGGCGGCCCGGTCGGGGACCGCCAGGCGGACCAGTTCACAGCCGGCGTCGGCGAGGCGGCGGACCTGCGCCGACGTGGCGGAGGCGTCGTGGGGGTCGGTGTTGGTCATGGACTGGACGGAGACCGGGGCCCCCCCGCCGATGCAGATTTCCCCCACCCTGACCGGCCGGCTCTCCCGACGCTTGACTTTCATGCCGTCTCCTCCCGGGCCCGCGCTCAGGGCAGGGTCGCAGGTTCCGGCCCGGCGGTGGTCCGGATCCCCAGTCGCTTGATCTTCTCGTTCAGGGTGGTGGCGTTGAGCCCCAGGGACTGGGCGGCCCGCTTCTGGCTTCCCCCCGACCGCTCCAGTGCGGCCAGGATGAGGTTCCGTTCGTAGGACGCCAGGGCGTCCTTGAGGGAGACCCCTTCCGGCAGCATGTCGGGCGGGCGGGGCATGGGGGCGGCCTGGGGGAGGAGCTCGGGGGGGAACAGGTCGGGGGTGATGATCCGGTCTTCGCCGCTCAAGACCACGGCCCGCTCCAGGGCGTTCTCGAGTTCCCGCACGTTGCCGGGCCAGGCGTGGTTCATGAGGATCCCCATGGCCTGCTTGTCGAGGGTGCAGAGCGGTTTTTCGTTCTCCCGGCAGTACTTCTCGACGAAGTGGTGGACCAGCAGCGGGATGTCCTCCGGGCGCTTCCGCAGGGGCGGGATGTCCATCTTGATGACGTTGAGGCGATAGAAGAGGTCTTCCCGGAACCGGCCCTGGGCGACCAGGTCCTTGAGGTCCTCGTTGGAGGCGGAGAGAAGGCGGACGTCCACCTTGATGCTCTCGAGGTCCCCCAACCGCCGGAATTCCCGCTCCTGGATGACACGGAGGAGCTTGGCCTGGAGTTCCATGCTGAGGTTCCCGATCTCGTCCAGGAAGATGGTCCCGCCGCCGGCGGCTTCGAAAAGGCCCTTCTTGGTGGCGACGGCGCCGGTGAACGCGCCTTTCTTGTAACCGAACAGCTCGCTCTCGAGGAGTTCCCCGGGGATGTTGCCGCAGTTGAGGGGGATGAAGGGCTGGTCCGCCCGGGTGGAGCAGTTGTGGATGGCCTTGGCCACCAGTTCCTTTCCGGTTCCGCTCTCCCCGACGATCAGGACCGTGCTCTTGGTGGGGGCCACCTGCTGGATGAGCCGGAAGATCTCCTGCATGCCGTGGGATTTCCCGATGATGGCGTCGAAGGAGGCCTGGACCAGGAAGCTCTGGCGCAGGTAGAGGTTCTCCATCACCAGGCGCCGCTTCTGGAGCCCGTTCTTGATGACGAGGAGCATCTCCTCGTTCTTGAAAGGCTTGGCCACGAAGTCGTAGGCCCCGTCCTTGACCGCCTGGACCGCGTTCTCAATGGTCCCGAAGGCCGTGATCATGATGACCACGGCGTTGGCGTCCATCTGGCGGATCTCCCGCAGGACCTCGAGGCCGTCCCGCCCGGGGAGCATGAAATCGAGCAGCACGAGGTCGCAGGGCTGCGAGGAGAAGAGCTCGAGGCCGGTGTCGCCGTTGAAGGCGGTGTCCAGGTGGTACTTCTCCTTCCGCAGGAGGGTGGAGACCACGTCGTGCATGATCTCCTCGTCGTCGATGAGGAGGATTCGTTCGGGCCGGTTGTCGTTTTCCTGGTTCATGAAAGGGTGTCCTTGATCAGGCCACGGTGGCCGAGGCCTTCCTGCCGCGCGGGAGTTTGATGGTGAAGCAGCTCCCCTCGCCGGGGCGGCTGTCCACGAAAATGCGTCCGGCGTGCTCCTGGACGATGCCGTAGCTGACCGCCAGCCCCAGGCCCGTCCCCTTGCCGGTGTCCTTGGTGGTGAAGAAGGGGTCGTAGATCCGGTGGATCATGTCGGTCGGGATTCCCCGGCCGTTGTCCATGATCTGGATGTTGACGAACTTGTCGTCCGAGAAGGTCCGGATCGTCACCCGGCCGTTGGCGGAGACCGCGTCGCGGGCGTTGAGGAGGATGTTGATGAAGACCTGCATCAGCCGGCCCTCGTTGCCCTTGACCACGGGGAGGTCGGGCTGGAGGTGGCGGTCCAGGGCGGTCTGCTGCTTCCGGAACTGGTGCTCGATCAGGTTCACGGTTTCCTCGATGACCTTGTTCACCTGCACTTCGAGGAACTCGTCGGTGTTCATCCGGGAGAAGTTCAGGAGGTTGCTCACGATGTCCGAGGCCCGGAAACACTGCTTCTCGATCTTCCGGAGGATATCCTGGTGAGGGCTTTCGGAGGGAAGTTCGTTGATCAGGAACTGGGTGAAGCTGCTGATCCCCGTCAGCGGGGTGTTGACCTCGTGGGCCACGCCGGCGGTGATGAGGCCCAGGGAGGACAGTTTCTCCGTCTGGAGGAGCTGTTTCTCGAGCTGGACCTTGGCCGTGATGTCGTCGAAGACCATGAGGGTGCCGATGGGCTGCCCGGCGGAGTCCAGGAAGGGGCTCACGCTCAGGTTGATGAAGCGGGCCTCGCCCTGGACGTTCTCCATGAAGAGTTTGTAGATGTTGGCGGTCTCCGCCGAGGCCGCCAGGCTGTCGGTCCCCAAGGCCTTCAGGATGGAGGCGTAGACGTCCGCCGGGAAGACGTCCTCGAAACGCTTTCCCAGCGATTCCCGGGCCCTGAGGCCGAAGATGTGCTCCATGCAGGAGTTCCACGTGGTGATGGACCCGTGGGGGTCCAGGGCGACCACCCCGACGCTGATCCCCTCGATGATGCTCTCGCTGTAGGCCTTCAGGGACTCCAGTTCGCGCGCCTTGTTCTGGAGGCTCCAGTAGAGCCGGGCGTTCTCGAGGGCGATGGCGGCGTAACCGGACAGCATCCGGAGGAGGTCGACGTCCTCGGACGACAGGAAGGTCTCCCACCGGCTCCGCCCGAGGGCGATGGCGCCCATGACCTCGTTCCGGAAGACGAGGTGCTGGAAGTAGTAGAGGGAGAGGTTCTCGTAGAACGTCCGCAGCACGTTCAGCCGGACGGCGTCCTTCTCGTCGAAGACCCGGTAGGGTACGGGGAGGGCGTCCGTCTCGCTGATGAAGAACTCCTCGGGGATCTCGAACACCGAACGGTACGCCGGGAGGTTCGTCAGCCCCACGTGGGCCACGAGGGTGAAGCGCGTGTCCTCGTGGGAATTCTTGAGGAAGATGGCCACGGTCTCCACCTTGAGGGACTTGACCACCCGGTCCATGATGGTGGAGGTCACGGTCTGCAGGTCGTTCTCGGCCCCCAGCGTGCGGCCGAACTCGATCAGGGAGCGGCGGTGCTTGTACTCCTCCTTGTAGAAGAAGCGGTCGACCTCCTGCTGGACCCTCGACCGGATGGGTGCGAAGAGAAAGGCCGCCGCCAGGGCCGAGAAGGCGATGGTGAGGGTGTCGGACCCCGGGAAGATGGACTGGAAGATGAGGCCGCTCAGGCCGATGAGGAGGAAGTAGATCAGGAGGATAGTGGCGCTGGCAATGAAGTAGGCCGCGCCCTGCTTGAGGATGATGTCCACGTCCGTGAGGCGGAACTTCATGATGGCGTAGGCGAACGACAGCGGCAGCAGGGCGAGGGAGAGGATGGAGGCCTGCATGGCCGAGGTGATTTCCAGGTTGAGCATGTAGGGGAGGAGGTAGAGGAAGCAGAAGGGGAGCACGGCGAGGACGGTGCCGGTGATGATCCACTTCATCTGCTGCTTCAGTTCGGGCGTCTGCAGGGTGAACCGGTTGTGGAAGAGGACGCCGATGCTGAAGACGAAGTAGGTGATGAAGTAGATGATGTGGATGTTGTCCAGCAGTTCGAGGGTGTAGGGTCTCAGGATCAACCCGAAGGGCTTGAGTTTACCGGAGAACCAGAGGACCTCCACCAGGAGCAGGAGGACGGAGGGGCCGTACAGGAGGGTGAGCATCAGCCCCTTGTTGCGCATGGCGCTCTTCCGCACCGGGAAGTTCAGGCAGAAGTGAAGGAAGAGGGGCGGAAGCACCAGCATGGAGAGGACGGACATCCAGTAGACGACCTTGTCCAGGAAGGTCAGGTAGTTGGTGTAGCTGTAGAGGTAGAACACGTACGCGAACAGGCAGACCAGGAAGAAGTGGATGCCCCCGCGGTTGCGCCAGGAGCGGACGAAGACGATGGTCCCGATGAAGAGGTAGAGGAAGGCGAGCAGGATCTGGAAGAAGTCCTTGATGTTGAGGATCGGGCGCCCCGCGATCACGACGGTCTCGTTCTTGATCTCGTCGGTCTTCTTGCACCAGAAACGGTAGACGGCGGTCTCCCCGGGGCGGAGTTCGAAGAGGAGGTTCAGGTACTCGTTGCGGTCCTTGATCTCCCGCCGGTTGATGGCCAGCAGGCGGTCGCCCGGGGCGATGGAGGCCAGGCCGGACTCCTTGTCCACGCTCTTGACCACCATGTTCTTTTCCTGCTCGTCCCAGGTGATGAGATCGGTGGGGTCGCTCCACCGGATGCGGTCCGCGAGGTTGAGCAGGCCGATGCCCAGGAGGAGGATGCCGAGGGCGGCCATGACGTAGATGGTCCCCTTGGGCGAACGGACGACACCGTACCCCTTCAACAGCAGCGCCCGAAGGCGGATCGTCAGGGGGCGTCGGGTCGTTCGCGGCCGTCTCGGTTTGTCACGCATCACCCGTCTCCCGGCGGGCATTATACAACAACTTCCGGGGCAGCTCCGCCCGGATTGGCGAGATTTTTGCCGGCCTCCCCGGGAACCGGCCCGCCGGGCGGAAGGCCCGCCCGGCCGAATTATTTCCTTGCCCCCCGGGCCGGGCGGTGCTATAGTGAAATCCGATTCTCTCTCGGGGGTGATCCCATGAAATTGCAGGAATTGCAGCATTGTTACGTGTCGGTGTCCGGGCCTCGGCGTTTTGTCGCCGCGCTCGTCTTCGGGCTTCTTCTCCTGGCGTCCGGAATCCCCTTCGGGGTCGTCCCCGGGCAGTCCATCAGCCTGTCCGTGACCTACACGCAGAACTTCGACACGCTGGCCAACACGGGGACCACCAATCCCTGGACCAACGGGACCTCCCCCCTCAGCGGTTTTTACGCCGGGCAGCAGAACGGGACCCTGTCCACCTACCGGGCCGACAACGGCGGCAGCAACTCCGGCGCCCTCTACAGCTACGGCGCCACCGGCAGCACGGAGCGGTCCCTGGGGTCCGTCTCGTCCGGGACGCCGGGGACGCTCTACCACGGGGCGCGCTTCGTGAACGACACCGGGGGCGCCCTGGTCGGCCTCTCGATCGGGTACACCGGCGAGCAGTGGCGCTGCGGCGGGAACACCACGCCGCACCGGATCGACTTCCAGTACCAGATCGGGCCCGCGGGGTCCATCGCCGACATCAAGTCCGGGAGCTGGACCGACTTCGACGCTCTCGACTTCACGGGCCCCGTTGCCACCGCCACTGCCGGCCCCCTCGACGGGAACGACGCCGCGAACCGCCTGGTGATCGCCCCGCTGCAGCTGCCGGTGAACATCCCCGACACCTACGAGTTCTGGATCCGGTGGGTGGACGTCAACGACACGGGCTCCGACCACGGCCTGGGGGTGGACGACCTCTTGGTCAGTCGATACGGCAGCGGGGGGGTGAGCCTCTCCGTCGGCGACGTCACCGTGCTGGAGGGCAACTCGCCGACCACCACCACGGCCACCTTCGTGGTGTCCCTGTCCGGCCCGGCGCCCGCGGGCGGCGTCACCTTCGACATCGCCACCGCCGACGGGAGCGCCACCACGGCCAACAACGACTACCTTCCCCGGTCCCTGAACGGGGTGACCATCCCCGAGGGGTCCTCCTCCTACAACTTCGACGTCACCGTCAACGGCGACGACACCCAGGAGGTGACCGAGACCTTCACCGCCACGGTCGCCAACGTCGTGGGGGCCTCGGTGCTCAAGGACACGGGCACCTGCACCATCACCAACGACGACTTCCCCGTGATCCCCATCCACGACGTGCAGGGGAACGGGGACACTTCGCCCTTCGACGGCGTTCAGGTCACGGTCCGCGGCATCGTCTACGCCGTCACGTACGCCGGCTTCTTCATCCAGGCCCTGCCGGGCGACTACGACGCGGACCCGTTAACCTCCGAGGGGATCCTGGTCTACACCGGCTCCCCGGTCCCCGCCGAGGCGGTGATCGGGAACCAGGTCCTCGTGACGGGGACCGTGGACGAGTACTACCCCTCGGGCGACCCTTACCGCTTCATCACGGAACTCACCAACAACACCGTGATCGTCGAGGCGACGGGGCAAACCCTCCCGACGCCCGTGACCCTCACCGCCGCGGAGATCTCCCCCACCGGCCCCGTCAACCAGCTCGAACGCTACGAGGGCATGCGGGTCCACATCGACTCCCTGACCACGGTCTCGGGGACCTTCGGCCGCTGGATTTCGGAGGCCCAGTCCCTCTACGCCTCCACCGGCAACTTCTACTGCGTCCTGACCGGGACGCCGCGGCCCTTCCGCGAGCCGGGGATCGAGGCCCCCTGGCCGATCCCGGTCCCGCCCTGCTGCATCCCGCGCTTCGACGCCAACCCCGAGCGGGTTGCCCTGGACACGGACGTCCTGGCGGGAAGCACGGCGCTGGACGTGACCGCGGGCGTGGTCATCACCAACGTCACCGGCCCTCTGGACTACGCCGCACGGACCTACACCATCTACCCGGAGCCGGGCTACACGGTCGGGACGAACACCACGGCCCAGCCGGCCCCGATGCCGCTGTCCACCGACGCCAACGTGGCGTTCTGGAACATGCACCACTTCTACAACGACATCAACGACGCGGGGGGCGACCTGCAGCTGACCACCCCCGCCTACCAGGGCCGGTTGAACAAGGCCTCCCTGGCCATCCGGAACCTGTTCCACACGCCGGACATCCTGGCCGTCATCGAGATGGAGAACCTGGCCACGCTGCAGGACCTGGCCAACAAGGTCAACGCCGACGTGGTGGCCGGCGGGGGCGCCAACCCCGGCTACGTCCCCTTCCTTTTCGAGGGAAACGACCCCTCGAACATCAACGTGGGCTTCATGGTCAAGTCCAACGTGACGGTCTCCTCCTGCACCCAGATCGGGAAGGACGACACCTTCATCCGCGAGGACACGGGGACCCCCGCCACGTTGCACGACCGCCCGCCCCTGGTGCTCATGGCGTCCGTCCAGCCCGCCGTCGGGCCCGCGGTGCCCCTGGTGGTCATCGTGTACCACCTGCGTTCCCTCGGCGGCGTGGACGACATCGCGGGCGGCGTGTTCGAGCGCCAGAAGCGAATGCTCCAGGCCGAGGCCATCGGGTCCCTCGCCCAGAGCTACCAGGCGAACCCCGCCAACCTCGTGGTGGTGGGCGGTGACTTCAACGCCTACGAGTTCAACGACGGGTGGGTGGACTGCATGGGGATCGTCCGGGGCAACCAGGTGGGCGCCGACCAGGTCTACAAGTGGTCCGCCGCCGGCGACCTGGTGGAGCCTAACCTGGTGGAACTCATCAGCCTGCTCCCCGCTGACCAGCGCTACTCCTACACCTACTTCGGGAGCGCCCAGACCCTGGACCACGCCCTGGCGTCCCAGAACCTGCTCCCGGAGCTGACCTACTTCGGCGAGACGCACGTCAACGCCGATTTCCCCTACGTCTACCGCAACGACACCACCCGGCCCGAGCGGCTGTCCGACCACGACTGCTTCCAGCTCTACGTCCGGTCCCCCATCCCCCAGATGGTCACGCAGCCCGTGGGTGGGGCCGTCTGCATCGGGCAGACCTTCACCCTCAGCTGTACCGCCACCGGGAAGGAAACCCTCACCTACACCTGGTACTGGGGCTACCCCGGGGACACCTCCACGCCGGTGGGGACCGGCAACCCGCTGGTCTTCACGCCCATGGCCGGTTCCAACCCGTACTACTGCCGTGTGTCCAACCTGTGGGGATATGCCGACAGCAGTGTCGTGATGGTGACCGCGAATGCCACCACCGGCATCCTGAACCAGCCCCTGGACGAGACCATCTGCGAGGGTGAGATCGCGCACCTGCAGGTGGGCGCCCTGGGGGCCGGGCTGACCTACCAGTGGTACGAGGGTACGACGCCCATCTTCGGGGCCGACGACTACTTCCTGGAGGTCTCCCCGACGGTGAGCACCGACTACTGGGTCCGGGTGACCGGGGACTGCGGCACGGTGGACAGCACCGTCGCCACCGTGACCGTCAACACCGGGGCGGCCATCGTCGGGGCGACGTGGAACCAGTCGATCTGCGCCGGCACCCGGGCCACCCTGAGCCTGACCGTCTCGGGGACCGCCCCGACCGTCCAGTGGTTCTGGAGCCCGGACGGGGTCAACTACACCCTGATCCCGGGGGCCTCCTCGACGACCTACACGACCCCGCCGCTCTTCGCGCGGACGGTTTACATGGCCCAGGTGGACAACGCCTGCAGCGACGACCAGAAGATCATGGTGGTGGACGTGGTGACGCCGCCCGCCGTCACCGGGGTGACCCCGGAGACCCTGCGGGTCAACACCGGCCACAGCGCCCTCCTGACCGTCTTCTACGTCGCTTCGGAGCCGGTGACGATCCAGTGGTACGAAGGGGAAACCGGCGACGTGTCGCACCCGGTGGACGGGGCGACCTCCGCCGTTTTCCACACGCCGCAGGTCTACGCGGACACCCGCTACTGGGCCCGGGTGACGAACGCGTGCGGGGCCTCCGACAGCCTGGCAGTCCCGGTCTCGGTCTGGAACGTGTACTACCTTCCGCACGTGGTGTCGACGTCCGAGTGGTGGACGAAGGTGAGCATCGTGAACGCGGGGGGGCTGAACCCGAAGGCGGGGGAGGCGGTGGACGAGGTGGAAGTCCGGGCGTACAACTCGGCGGGGGGGCTGGAGGAGG
>JAGNHB010000069.1 GCA_018001935.1 Acidobacteriota bacterium | reverse complement strand
CCCCCATTCCTCCCGCACCCCCACCGCCGGGCTCGGCTCGCCCGGCGTACCTTTCCCCGTGTGATTTCCCCGGTTGTCGTTGTATAATTGTCTTCGCCATGGTTGCACGCCACCCCGGAGGGCAAGATGAAAAAATCGGGCCAGTATGACACGGAACGCATCGCGGGGTCCTGGTTCTGCCCCGCCTGCAAGTTCCCGGTCGAGGACTTCGAGAGCTCCACCTGCCTGGTCTGCGGTTTCGAGCTGACGAAACCGCCCACCCCCCCTCCCGTGGTCTGCGAAGCCTGCGGGACGCCCGTCACGCCCGGTCAGACCTCCTGCGCCGCCTGCGGGAGCTCCCGGTTGGCGGTGTCCCGGAAGGCCCCGGCGAAAAGCGTCCGGGGCCCCCACCTGGTTTCCTACTCCATTGACGGAAAGAAGGAAGTCTACCCGGTCATCGTCCCCAAGACGCGGGTCGGGCGCCAGTCCGACAACGACATCGCCTTCCCCAACGAGAAGTCCATCTCCGGCAGGCACTGCGAGATCGTGTTCCAGAACGGCCAGTTCGTCCTCCGCGACCTCAACAGCACCAACGGGGTCTTCGTCAACGGCGAAAAGATCCGCGAGTCTCCCATCCACAACGGGGACAAGGTCAAACTGGGCGTCAAGATGTTCCGATTCGAGGAGAAGTGATGAAACCGAGCGCGAACCACTTCCCGTATCGTCGTCTCGTGGGCAGGGCCGCCCGCCGGACCGCCCTGGCCGTCGCCCTCTTTTTCACCCTCCAGGCGGTGCTGCTCCTGGCGGCGCCCCCCGAGGGGCACACCCACATCACCATCCTGCACGTCAACGACATCCACGGGTTCATGCGTCCTTTCATGGACAAGTCCGCCCACCCCGACCACCCCGTCGGCGGATCGGCCTACCTCTCGGGCCTGATCGCAGAACTTCGGGCTGCCAACCCCGGCGGAACCCTCCTGGTCTCGGCCGGCGACATGTTCCAGGGCACCGCCGTCAGCAACCGCTTCTACGGCAAGCCCATGGTGGAGGTCATGAACTACCTCGGCTTCGACGGCATGGCGGTGGGGAACCACGAGTTCGACTGGGGGGTCGAAAAGCTGAACGAGATGATCGCCGGGGCGAAGTTCCCCTTCCTGGCCGCGAATCTGACGGACGACCAGGGCAAGCCCCTCCCGGGGATCAAGCCTTACGTAATCATCGAGCGTTCAGGGCTGAAGATCGCCCTCGTGGGGCTCTGTTCAACCTCCACCCCGCAGCTGACCTTCGCCGACCACGTCCGGGGCCTCCGCTTCCAGGCGCCTGAAGTAGTCCTTCCGCCCATCATGAAAGAACTCCGGGCGAAGGGGGCCCGCCTGGTGGTGGTGCTTTCCCACCTCGGCCTCCGCGGCGACGAGGAACTGGCCGAGAAGGTGCCCGGCATCGACGCCATCGTGGGCGGGCACGTCCACGCCCCCCTCTTCGAACCGGTTCTGCGGGGGAAGACCGCGATCGTGCAGGCCGGGTGCTACGGGATCTTTTTGGGCGTGCTGAACCTGCGGGTCCCGAAAGACCCCGGGGCCCCCGTCGAAGTGGAGGCCGGGAGCACGCTCCGCCGCATCATCGCCGGCCCGAACGCCCCCTGGGACGCGGCGGCAGATCGCCTGGTGGCCAACTATTACGACCGGATCGCCGACGAGTACGCCGAGGTGGTGGGCGAGGCGGCCGTGGAACTCGTTCACCCCCCCAGCGGCGAGTCGAACCTGGGCAACCTGCTCTGCGACGCCCTCCGGGCCAAGACGGGGGCGGACATCGCGGTGCAGAACAGCGGGGGCATCCGGGCGGGGATCCCCAAGGGCCGGATCACCCTCGAGCACGTGATGGCCGTCTACCCCTTCGAGAACAAGGTGGTCACCGTCGAGATGTCCGGGAAGGACGTGCGGACCCTGTTCGAGGAGATGCCCTTCTGGGGGAAAACCAGCCTGCAGGTCTCGGGGGCGAGGATCGTCTACGTCCAGGACCCCAGGGCACACCCCCGGCTCAAATCCATCGCCGTCGGCGGCCAGGCGCTGGACGAGTCCCGGACCTACCGGGTGACCATCAACGATTTCCTCCTGAAGGGCGGTGATGGTTACGAGATCTTCTCCCGGTGTAAAACGCCGGTCATCGGACCGCCGGTCCGGGACACCCTCGTGGAGTACATCCGGGCCCACTCCCCGGTCAGCCCGGCCATGGAAGGCCGGATCACGGTGGAGTGAGCATGCAGGGCCCGGCGAACGGTCCGGTGCAGGTCAACCCCCGGGACCTCGACCTCGTCGAACTGGAGGGGGAATACGTCCTCTACGCGGGTCCCCGCCCCCTGGTCTCCCCCCGCGGGATTCCCCTCGCGCACTCGAGCCGGAGGGTCGCGGAGCACGTGTTCCGGGAAATCCTGTGCGCCGGGGCGGCAGAGTTCGCCCCCCCCACGGGGTGCGCCCTGCTCGAGGCGCTCCGGCTGCCGGGAGCGCTCCCGCCCCCGCCCGACGACGCCGGGGGCGACCCGCTCCTCCCGCGGCCGACCAGGGTCCCGGACAGCCCGCCCGCCACCGACCCCGCCGAAACCCTGGCCTTCATCGACACCCACGCGGAAGCGCTGCCCCTGGCCTGCACCGGGGCTGCCGTGGCCGCAGACGCCCGCCGGCGGCTGTCCTCCCTGCTGGCCCCGGAGGGGAAAACCCTGCCGGGGGCCGTCCGGGCCCTCCGTCCCGAGGCCCTGGCGGCGGTGTCCCTGCTGGGCGCCGCCCACGGGGCCGGGCTGGCGCTGCCCCTTCTCCTGGTGGAAGGCCGGTTGACCCCCTCCGAGTACGCCCACGCCCTCTACGGTCTCCACTCCCCGCTGGCCGGCCGCTCCCCCGACGACCGGCCCGTTTCGACAGCCCCGGGCCCGGAAGCGCCGCGGGCGGCGGTCGACTGGGAATACCCGGCGACGGGCCTCGCGCGCCTGCGGGCGGAGGCCGCCAACCTCGTGGAACTGCTGGGGTGCCTCAAGGAGACCGGGGACGGCGGTGCAGACCTTGCGGCCCTGGTCCGGGGGGGCGAGAGCGAGCACCTGGAGTTCAAGTCCACCCTCCGGTTCAACCTCCACGCGGGGAAAAACGACCCGGCCATCGAGCACGCCGCCCTGAAGTCGGTGGCCGCCTTCCTGAACACCGACGGCGGGGACCTGCTGTTGGGCGTCGACGACGACGGGACGGTCCTTGGCCTCGAGGCCGACCGGTTCCTCAACGACGACCACCTGGCCCGCCACTTCTGGAACCTGGTCAAGACCGCCCTCGGCCAGGACCTTGCCCCCTTCGTCCGGACGCGCTTCGAGGAGACGGGGGGAAGGAAAGTCTTCCGCGTGACGTGCCGCCGGGGGCCCCGACCGGTTTTCCTCGTTCAGAAGGGGGCCCCCGACGAGTTTTACATCCGCATCGGCCCCAGCAGCGAGAAACTGGGTATCCAGGAAGCCCTCCGCTACACCGCCCACCGCTTCTGAAGCGGGAACAAACCGCCGCCGGAACCGTATGATTCCGGGACCGCCCCCGGCAACGCCGCGGCAACGGCCGAACCCAACCCACCCCGAGAGGAACAGCATGCTTTCACGAACACGTCACGCCCTCGTCCTGCTTCTGCTCGCGCTCTGCCTGTCGACCGGAGCGACGGGCGCCCGGGCCGCCTCCGAAAAGGCGCTCGAGGACACCCTGGCCCGATTCGAAGAGGCCTACGAGGCTGTCTCGATCCGCATGGGCGAAGCCTACTGGGCCTATTACACCACCGACGACAAGGGACGGCTGGAGGGGCCGAAGGCGGAGTTCGCCGCCCTCTTCGCCGACCCCGCCCTGAAGACGGCCGTCGGGGAGTGGTACCCGAAACGGGACGAACTCCGCGACCCGGTCCTCCGACGCCGGGTGACGGTGTGGCGGAACATGCTCCTCTTCGCCGAGGTGGAGTGCTCGCCGGAGATCGCCCCCCTCAAGCTCGAACTGGAGGCCCGCCTGGGCGCGGGCGCCCCGAAGCCCGGGAAAGACGAGGACGAGACCGAGGAGATGTTCCTCCGGTTGATGAAGCTTCGCAACGCGAAGGCGAAGGCGCTGGGGTTCCCCGACTTCGCCACCCTGATGCTGGACATCACCGAGACCGACGCCGCCTGGTTCGACCGCTTCACGGAGGACCTCGAGAAAGCCACCCGCGAGCCCTACGAGGCGACCCTCGCGGAACTGCGGAAGAAGACGGGGAAGGAGACCCTCGGTTTTCCGGACCTGATGATGCTCTTCGGGCAGTACATGGCGAGGGACGGCGACGAACCGGGCCCCGGGGAGGTGAACCGCCTGATCACGGAGACCCTCGGCGCCCTGGGCTACCGGCCCGGCGCCATCCCGAAGATCGTGGACCGCGACATGCCCGAGGGCATCGGCGGTCAGGGCTTCGCCGTCCGCATCCCCGACGACGTCCGGATCGTCGTGACGCCCAAAGCCGCGCTCAATGTGCGCCTTCACGAGATCGGCCACGCCACCCAGTACGCCCGGACCCGCGTGAAATGGCCCTCCCTCAAGGGTTACGAGTGGTGCTTCGGCAACGGCTGCTCCGCCTTCGACGAGGGGATGGCGGAAACCTTCGCGGGGTTTGCCGAGAACGACGACTGGCTCCGCCGCAAGCGGCGTCTGACCGATGATGAACTCGCCCGGCGGAACGAGAAGCAGCGGGCCGTCACCCCCCTGATGATCCGCTATTTCCTCGCCCACTGCCGGGTGGAGATCGAGGCTTACCGGAATCCCGGGAAAAGCCTTTCCGAGGTTCGCGCGGGGCTCAACCGGAGGTTCCTCCTGATCGACGCGGACGACCGCCCCGGGGGCATGGCCTCGGTGATCACCGTTGCCTACCCCGTCTACACTCAGAACTACCTCCTGGCCCGGATCGTGGCGTTCACGGTGCACCAGGCCCTGGAGAAGAAGTTCGGGAGGAATTACGCCTTCGACAAGCGCGTGGCGCCGTTCCTGGAAAAGAACCTCTTCCGCGACGGTTCCCTCCTTCCCTGGCGCGACCGCCTGATGAAGGGCCTCGGCACGGACATCGACGTCAAGGGCTTCCTGGCGCGGTACGGGATGTAGGCGCTTCAGCGCAGTATTTTTGGCAAAACGCGCAAGACTGGGGGACCTCGATGGGCTCCCGCCGCCTTCGGGGCGGGTTTGCCCTACAGATATTTCACCCCGATGACGGGGTGAAGACGCGGCGGGCAAAGCCTTCTGCGATGCCTCTTGTCCACTCGCTATCCGCGTCGGGACGACGCGTACGAACGTGCGTCGTCAAGCCTTCATTTGCCGCGGATTTTCCGCCAGACGTCGGGCCAGAACTCGGCGAAGAGGTTGCCGGCGAAACGCTCCAGGATGCCCCAGCCGGCCCGTTCGAGGCCGTCGTGCCAGTGGCTGCAGCTGGGCGGCGACCAGGTGTTGGCCGTGAAAGCGGCCGTGAGCAGGCCGGCGTACCGTGCCCAGGCAGGTTTGAGCCGGCCGCTCCGGTCGTAGGCCGTGAAGGTGGTCTTGAAGGCGTACCCGGTGCGGGACCAGAAGGCCCCCTCCCCCTGCCGCCGGTAGCGGGGGTCCTCGCCCCAGACGGCGCCGATCCCCGCCTCGACGCCGTTGGCGATGACGACGCAGGCCTGGCGACTCGCGAAGCGCTTGCCGAACCCCTCCCAGCCTTCACCCCACTCCTCCGGGCGGTTGAAGGCCGTCCAGAAAGCCGAGGTGAAGGTCCCCGCCGCCCAGTTCTCCAGGCCGAAGCTGGAGCGGGCGAACCACGACAGCCGGTCACGGGCGGTGGGCGGGGCCCAGGGTGACGGGGCCGTCCCCTTCGGATCACCCGCCGGCCCGACAGCCGGGGAAGGGCCCTGGGAGAACACGGGAACGAACACAATCCAGAGGGACAGGGTCAGGATCAATCTCATGGGCATCCTCGACGACAAGGGTTGAGCGCCTTGCAAAACGTGCCATCGACCTCTGGGCGATGGCTCAGACAAAGGGGCTCGGGCGTTTCACAGCCGGACCCCCAGCACCAGGATGTCGTCCACCTGTTCGTGGCCGGCCATCCACTCCGAGAGCACCTTCTCGAGAGCGTCCCGCTGCTCCGACATGGGTTTGCCCCACAACGCCCGCAGGGTATCCCGGAGCCGGGACGCCTTGAAGCTGTCGCCGTCCGCTCCCCCGAACTGGGAGGCGAAACCGTCGGAGAAAAGGTAGATCGTGTCGCCCCGGTCCAGTTGAAGCGTGTGGCCCGCGAAGGGGGCCGCGCCTTTCTTGTGGTGGTAACCCACCGGCATGCGGTCGCCTTTGACCTCGACGAACCCGTCCGGGTCCCCGGCGCGGAAGAGCCAGAGGGGGCGATGGGCCCCGGCGTACCGCAGGGTCAGGCGGTCCAGGTCCACGGCGCACAGGGCGATGTCCAGGCCGTCCCGGCTGGACCCCTCCTCCCCGGTCTGGCGAAGGGACTGGACGACGCGCTCACGCAGGCGCCCCAGGATCTCTTCGGGGGACAGGACCGGCAGGCCGGCGACGATCTCGTTGAGGAGCGAGATGCCCAGCACGCTCATGAAGGCGCCGGGGACCCCGTGCCCGGTGCAGTCCGCCGCCACGAGGAAGACCTGCCGGCCCACCTGCCGGGACCAGAAAAAGTCGCCGCTGACGATGTCCCGGGGGCGGTAGAGGAGGAAGTGGTCCGCGGCGGCCCCGTCGAGGGCGCCCTCCGGCGGGAGCATGGCCCGCTGGATCCGGCTGGCGTAGAGGATGCTCTTGGTGATGTTCCGGCTCTTCTCCTCGATCACCTCTTTCTGCGCCGTGATCTCCGCCGTCCGTTCCTCCACGGTCCGTTCCAGCCTCGCCTTGGCCCGGCGCAGGCGGGTGGTGTTGAGCGTGCTCAGTCCCCAGACCAACCCGACGGCGAGCAGGGCGTAGCCCAGGTAGGCCCAGGGGGTCCGGTACCACGGGGCCCGAACGGTGAACTCGCAGATCGCTTCGGTGCTGAACTGGCCGTACACATTGCGGGCCTGCACCCGGAAACAGTACGCCCGCTCGGGCAGGTTGGTGTACTCCCGCTTCGTTTCCCGGCTCCAGGCCGACCAGCCGGCATCGAACCCCTCCAGCCGGGTCCGGTACTCGACGCCGTTCGGGCTCGACCACGACGGGGCCGCGAAATCGAAGCGGGCGGAATTGCGGCGATAGTCCAGGACGGTCCCGCCGGCCGCCCCCGCGTGAACGGCACCCTCCACGGGGAGGCCGTCCGGCGTATCCAGCCCGAACCGGGCCCGCCGGACCAGGGCGTCGAAGGGGGCCGACGGCGCCGCCAGCGGCCCGCGGTAACGGTAGAGGCCCTGGTCGGCGGCGATCCAGACCGTCCCGTCGGGCTCGAGGGTGAAATCGTTCAGGAGGATGTCCCGCAGGGGGTTGAACGGGCCTTCCACCCACCGGGACGTCCCACCCGGGCCGGGGACCATGGCGCCGAGAAAGCCTTCCCGGGTCCGGGCGTCGTTCCCCTGGGCCCACATCCACCCGTTCGGGGCCTCGAAGAGGTTCCCGACCATCCGCGGCCGTCCCTGGAGAACCCCCGTCACCCGGTCGGACGGCTCGAAACGGCGCCGGGCGGGGTCGTAGCGATACACACCGCCCGCCACGGAGACGTACAGGTCCCCCCGGGCGGACCACAAGGACCGCTCGCTGGCGTCGGGTAGCCCCCGGTCCGGGCCGAATCGCACCGCCCGCCCGTTTTCCAGGCGGTGGACACCCAGGCTGGACGTGTTGAACCACAGGGCGCCGCCGGCATCCTCGGCGAGACAATCCACGAAGTCGACGACCCCGAAGTCGGTGTCGAGCAGCCGCCACCGGCGCTTCTCCCGGACGGCGACCGCCAGGCCCCGGGGTGTGGCGAGATAGAGGCGGGAGGGGTCGCGCCGCGGTTGGAGAAGACAGGCCACCTGCAGGCCGGGGATCACGGGGACCGCCCGGTCCTCCCCGACCTCGCACAACCCGCTTTCGGTGGTCCCGGCCAGGAGGATCGCTCGCCCCGGTTCATCGGGGGGGGTGAACCGGAGCAGGCAGATGGCGCCGCCCCGGACGCCGGGCACGTTCACGACCCGGTTGTCCTCGAGCCGGTGCAGGCCGTCGAAGCTTCCCACGTAGAGTCGGTCCTCGAAGCGAAGGGTCGTCGTCACGACGTTCTTCAGGCCATGGGCGCGGTTCCACCGGCTGAAGCCGGAGGCGAGGTCCACCCAGGCCAGGCCGTTGTTCAAGGCCAGCCACAGGTTCTGCTCCCGGTCCTGGAAGATCTTCTGGATCTCCTGGTTGTCCAGGCCGTCCCGGAAGTCCACCTGTCGCTGGACGCGACCGGCCGGGTCGAGGATGACCACGCCGCCCAGGTTCGTTCCCAGGGCGCAGCGGCCGTCCGCCAGGCGCGTCCCGGTGTAGAGCGTGCTGTTTCGAAGCAGTTCGTCCGCTTCCGTCTTCCAGGGCGTGGCCGTTGCGCGGGGGGCGGCGCCCGAAGCCGGGGTGAAATCCAGCAGGTAGCAGGCGTCGTAGGCCGTCCCCAGCAGGACCCGCCCGTCGGGGTGGGGCAGGGCGACGGTCACCAGGGACGGCTTGGCGCCCTCGACGGGGATGGCCCGGAATTCGTCGCCCCGGAGTTCCTTCAGGTCCTGCCACGACGAGCACAGGTACAGCCGGCCGTCCCGGACGAAGCACGTCCCGAACCCCATGTTGTGCTTGAAGGCCCGGATCCGCCCGCCCCGCAGCCGGAAGAGGACGTTGTCGTCGTTGAAGTAGACGTCCCCGCCCAGGCAGACAATGGTGCTGATGACGGTGAAATCCGGCCCCCCGGGGTCCTGACGGCCCCGGAGCGAAACGTACGCCCGGCTGCCGTCGGGCCGCGTCTCCAGGTAACCGAACTCCCCCCCCGCGCCCACGTAGACCCGGCCGGCGCCGTCCCGGGCGAAGGCCCGCACGTCGGTCTTCCGCGGCATCGGGATGGACCGCCAGGTCTCACCGTCGAATTCCAGCAGACCGTCCTCGTTGCCGACCAGGAGAACGCCCCGCTCGTCCTGGAAGATGGCCCAGTTCTGCCCCCCGGAGGCGTAGTCCCGGAACGAGTAGTTCCGGACACGGAGATGGCCGGCACCGTCGCTCGCCGATCCTGCGCAGGCGAGACCGAGGCAGAGGGCGACAACGAGCACTCCCAGCCATCGGGGGCCCTTTGGCCGCCGGCAGCCGGGCCGGTCGCCCCGCCCCCCCCGGGGCGGGCCGGCTGCCCCCGCAAGGGCCGGGCCGCGTTCGGTCCACCGGTCGGTTGGTTGGGCGTGGATCATGGACGGCGTCGCTCCGGGCGAGGTGTCAGTCGCACCATAGACGACGACGGCGCAAACGTCAACGGGTATTCGCAGGTTCCGGAGGCCTCGCAGCGGCTTGACATCCTCGGGGCCCACCCCTATGATCGTGGCGGGCGGCCCGGCGCCTCGCCGGCCCCCTGCGAGCCCGTGGATCCCAGGAGGCCCCATGCGCGTACTCCCCGTTTGCTTGATCGCCGCCCTGTCCCTGGCGGCGATGGTTGCCGCCCCCCCCGCCGGAACCGGGGGCCCGGGAGGGTCTCCCCCGCTCCCGTCCCTCTCGGACGCTCGACCCTGGCGGGAGGTCCTGACGCCGGCCGACGGGCACACCCTCACGGGGGACGTCCGGATCCTCGCGGAGTTTCCCATCCCGCAACTCGGGACGAAACGTCGGGCTTGGCGCCTTGGCGAGAGTCGATCCGGATCCTGGTCTCGCAAAGGCGCCAAGCTCGCCAAGAAAATCGGATAGCCCTCGAATTCGGCCAAGGTCCATGGAAGCTCGCCTTCGCCGTACCGCCGTGCCTCCGGGAAAGACGTTCCGGAAAGATTCTCACCAAGGGACGGAGGCGCAGGGAGGCGGCGTCTCCAATCACGGTCAAAGGGCCAAACGCCATCTCCTTGTCTCCTGTCTCCCGACGACGTCTCCTGACGGAAGTCTCCCCCTCCTTCCTCCTGCCTTCTGAATTCTGGATTCTTCGCTCCTGTGGTTCAGGGTTCCTTCTCCCGTATATCCGTGTCTATCCGTGTTCATCCGTGGTTCTCTTCCGGTTTATCCGGGTTGGGCCACTGCGCCCCCGTGCCTCGTTATTCGGTTCCGTGGCGGTGACGATGCCGGGACCGACTCCGAGGCGCGGGGCAGGGCGAAGAAAAAATGGGGGGGCGAAACAAAAATGTTGAAATCCTCGGAATCTGTGCTACTATGCCGACTTTCGTTCACGGATTCCTTCGCCACCGGGATCCGCGGGCGTGTCCCGCACAACAAAACAAAGAGGATGAAGGAGAAATGCGGTGAGTAAGTACGAAATGGTGTTTCTGGTTGCTCCCGACGCCCCGGAGGAGAAGCAGACGGAGTTCTGCGAGCGCCTGAAGGGTTACGTGAGCCAGATGAACGGCACGCTGGAAACCCTGGAACTCTGGGAGAAGCGGAAGCTGGCCTACGAGATCCGGAAATTCAGGGAAGCGTTTTACTACATTTTCCGCTTCGAAGGCGACGGGAAGCTCGTGGACGAGTTGGAGCGCCGGATGCGCGTGTCCGACGACGTGCTTCGCTTCCTGACCGTCCGGAAGGACGAGGAGCTGAAAGTCGAGGCCAAGCGTCGCGCCTACTACGAGAAGCGCCGGGAGCAGCTCGACCGGCGCCGCAAACGTGAAACCCCCTCCGGCGATCGGCCCGAGGGGTCTCACCGGGAGCGGTCCCGGACCAGGGTGGAAAGCGAGGTAACGACCCATGAGTGAAATGGATAAATCCCAGCGCAAATTCGTCTACCGGCGCAAGAAAGTCTGCCGGTTCTGCGAGGAGAAGATCCCGCACATCGATTACAAGAACTACGACCTGCTGCGGTACTACGTCCCGGAACGCGGCCGGATCCTCCCCCGGCGGCTCTCGGGGACCTGCTCGTTCCACCAGCGCCGGCTCAAGGAAGCGGTGAAACGCGCCCGGATCCTGGCGCTGCTGCCGCTGTCCTCCGACATGATGTAAGCCAGCGAAGGAGTGGAACCATGGAAGTCATCCTGATCGAAGACATGGAAAACCTGGGCCGGCGCGGCACCGTGGCCAAGGTCGCCGACGGGTATGCCCGGAACTACCTGATCCCGAAGAGAATCGCGATCGTTGCCACCCCCGGCAACCTCAAGGTCATCGAGAACCAGAAGCTGGTCTGGGCCAAGCAGGAAGCCAAGCTGAAGGACGAGGCGGAACTCCTGTCCAGGGCCCTCGGCGAGGTCTGCATCACGGTGGAGAAGCGGTCCGGCGAGGGCGACGCCCTGTACGGGTCCGTCACCTCGATGGAGATCGCCGACCACCTGCAGTCCCTGGGGTTCAACATCGACCGCCGCAAGATCCGCATGGATCACCCCGTCAAGACCCTGGGCGAGTTCTCCATCCCCATCCGGCTCCACCACGACGTCACCGCCTCGGTGAAGCTGGTGGTGAAGAAGGAAGGGGCGGAGCAGGCCGCTCCCGTCCCCCCTCCCGCCGCGGAAACGACCGAACAGGAATAGGGCGACGGTCCTCGACCGTATCGTTGCAAGGGACGCGGCTCACGGCCGCGTCCGCTTTTTTTCGGGGCACGATCTTCCGGAGGAACACCCATGAGCAACGACAACGTCCCGACGAAGCCGCTCCCCCAGGACACCGAGACGGAGCGGGCCCTCCTGGGCGCGCTGCTGGTGAACAGCGAACTCATGATCCAGGTGACCGATCTCCTGGCGCCCGACGATTTCTTCCTGGACACCCACGCGAAAGTCTACCAGCACATGGTGCTCCTGTTCCAGAAAGGGGTGCCGGCGGACGAGATCACCCTCAAGGACTCCCTGGACGCCATGGGGCTGAAGGAACTCGTCAGCATCTCCTTCCTGTCGAGCCTGACGGATGGGGCGCCGCGCCTGAAGAACGTCCGCCACTACGCCGAGATCCTGAAGAAGAAATCCCTGCTGCGGAAGCTCATCGACGCGGCGCAGGACATCACGGAGATGGGCTATTCCCAGGACGAGGACGTCCAGACCATCCTGAAGACCGCCGAGACCCGGATCTTCGACATCGCCCAGAGCTATGTCAAGAAGAACTACATCTCCCTGCAGGAAGCCATGATCCAGGCTTACGAGCACCTCACGAAGCTCTACGAGGCCAAGACCAACCTGACGGGGATCCCCACCGGCTACAAGCGCCTCGACTCCCTGACCTGCGGGATGCAGCGCGGCGAACTGATCATCGTGGCGGGGCGGCCCTCCATGGGAAAGACCACCCTGGCCGTCAACATCGCCATGAACGCCGCCCTGTCCGAGGGCGTCAGGGTGGCCGTCTTCTCCCTGGAGATGAGCGCCCGGCAGCTGGCCCTGCGCATCCTGTCCACGGAAGCCCGCATCGACCACCAGCGGGTCCGGAGCGGGTACTTTTCGCGGTCGGACTGGGACCAGATCGGGAAGGCCATGGCCCGGCTCGAGGAAAACGCCCGGGTCTTCATCGACGAGACCGCGGGGCTGTCGATCCTGGAGCTGCAAAGCAAGGCCCGCCGCCTGAAGCGGGAACAGGGCCTCGACCTGGTGGTGGTGGACTACCTGCAGCTGATGACCGCCGACTCCAGCCGTCGCACGGACAACCGCGTCCAGGAGATCAGCGACATCAGCCGGTCGCTGAAGGCGCTGGCCAAGGACCTGGACATCCCCGTGATCGCCCTCTCGCAGCTGAGCCGTTCACCCGAGACCCGCAAGGGCGACCACCGCCCCATGCTCTCGGACCTGCGCGAGTCGGGATCCATCGAGCAGGACGCCGACGTGGTGCTTTTCATCTTCCGGGAAGAGGTCTACGTGAAGGACGACCCGAACCTCCACAACAAGGCCGACGTCATCATCGCCAAGCAGCGCAACGGCCCCGTGGACACGGTCCAGCTCGCCTTCCTGAAGGAGTTCAGCCGTTTCGAGGACCTCGAGTACGTCCCCGCGGCTAGGGAAACTTGATCTCGTTCATCATCCACATCTTGACCGGCACGCCGGCCTTGGTCGCCGGTTTGAACTTCATCGTCTGGATGGCCTGCGCGGCGGCCGCCCCGAACCCCATCCCCGGGGGGGTTTCCAGGAGCACGGAGGTCTGGGCGACGTTCCCGTTCTCGTCCACCAGGTAACGGACCCGGGCCGAACCGGCTCGCCGGGCCTGGACGGCCGCGGCCGGTTTCTTTGCGCTGAACGCGCCCAACGGCGAGGGCCGGGTGGCCTCGGGGTCGGTGTTGGGGACGAGGGCCCCCCGCTGCACGGTCGTCGGCGTGTTGATGGCGACGGCGTCCGGCCGGGGTGCCGTCATGGGGGGGGCCGAGGGCGTCAGCGCCGGCCGGGGCGCCGTGGCGGGCGGGGGCGTGGAGGCGACGGGGGTGGCGGCCGGACGGGGTGCGGGTTGCGCGGCGGCCGCGGTGGCGGCGGGCGTCGAGGCCGCCGGGCGGGGGGTCGCCACGGGCGGGGGCGGCGGCGGGGCAGGCGCTCCCGGGGGCGCGAGGGGCGCCGCGGCGGCGCCGGGAAGGGCGGGCAGGCCCGTCGGGGCGGCGCCGGTGGAGCCGCCGAAGAGGTTGCCGATCTCGGCGGCCCTCGGCGGCGGTTTTGGGGCGTTGGGGTCGGGGGTTTTGTTCTCCGGGGTTTCCGCCGGCACACCGCCTTCGCCGACGCTCTCGGCGGACCCGCCTTCGCCGGTCCCGGCGCCGACGCCCCTCCCGCCGGACATGAAGCTCAAACCGCCCGAGAAGAACAGGATGAACAACAGGGTCACCACGACGACAGCCCCGATCCCGACCCCCAGGTACAGGCCGGTCTTGGACTTTTTCTCCTTGGCGTGGATCTCCGCCAGGCGGGCGGTGATGGGGCCGGTGCTGGCGATCTCGCCCGTGTCCATGCCCTCCCGCTTCTTTTTCAGCAGGCTCGTGGTCGAGGCGGTCTCACCCTCTTTCTTGGATCCCAGGATTGATTTCGGCTCGTCGTTCATGCCCAACCTCCCCAAATCGGTTTCCACTCTGAAGACTTCATTTTACCATCGAACTTGCAAGATATTGTAATCAAAATCACCAGTTCTCGACACAGCCCCACCGGCCGGGGTCCCGGACGGGCCTCCCGTCCTTGAAGGTCTCCACGCAGTGGTTGACCCCGAACAGGTAAGGGATGAGCCGGTAGTCGTCGCAATCCATGACGGTGAAGTCGGCCCGTTTCCCCGCTTCAAGGGTCCCCCGGTCGTGACCGAGCCCCAGCGACCAGGCCCCGTTGACGGTGGCCGCCACCAGCGCTTCCGCGGGGGTCATGCGCATCTGGGTGCAGGCGATGGCCATCACCAACTGGAGGTTCGGCGTGAAGCAGGTCCCGGGGTTGAAGTCGGTGGCCAGGGCGACGGGGACGCCGGCCTCGATGAGCCGCCGCGCCGGGGGGTAGTGCTCCAGCCCGAGGTTGAAGGCGGTGCCGGGGAGAAGCCCCGCGATGGTCCCG
Organism: Acidobacteriota bacterium; assembly: GCA_018001935.1. NCBI lineage: Bacteria > Pseudomonadati > Acidobacteriota > Acidobacteriota bacterium. The sequence continues at coordinate 14,018 of JAGNHB010000069.1, read as the reverse complement.
GCCTCGGCCATGGCCCGGATGCCGTCGTCGCTGACCCGTTCGAGATGGTCGGCGCTGAGGGCCCCCATCTCCGCCGCCAGTTCGGCGGCACCGACCGGGGCCAGCTCGTCGGCGTGGAGCCGGAGTTTGAGGCCCAGCGCCCGCGCGGCGCCGAAGATCTCCCGCGTCTCGCCCACCGAAAAGAAACCCCGGTCGCAGAAAGCGTCGCAGAACGCCGCCAACCCTTCCCGGGCCACGGCGGGGAGCATCTCGCGGATGATCAGGTCCAGGTAGGGGCGGTGGTTTTCCCGGTACTCGACCGGGTAGGCGTGTGCCCCCAGAAAGGTGGGGACGAGGTCGAGCGGGGTGCGCCCCCGGACGTCCCGGACGGCCCGGAGCAGCTTGAGTTCGCCCTCCAGGCTCAGCCCGTACCCGCTCTTGGCCTCGAGGGTGGTGGTGCCGTGCTCCAGGAAGACGTGCGCGAACCGGACCGCCTGATCCGCGATGGCCGCCTCGTCGGCCTCGGCCACGCGGCGGGCGCTGTTGAGAATCCCTCCGCCCTGGGCGGCGATCTCCTCGTAGGACGCCCCGCGGATGCGGAGTTCGTACTCGGCCTGGCGGGTCCCGTGAAAGACGGGGTGGCTGTGGGAGTCCACGAACCCGGGGAGGACCGTCCAGGGCTTTCCGGAGAGGTCGACGAGGTGATCGACCCTCCCGGCGTCCCGCATGACCTCGTCGGTGGGTCCCACCCTCAGGATGCGTCCCGCCCGAAGCAGGAGAGCGCCGTCTCGAACCTGACCGAGGTCTTCCATCCCGGGGCCGCGGCGGGGGTGGTCCCCGCCGCGCAGGGTGAGCAGCCGGGCGGCGTGGATGACGGCGGTGACGCGTTCTCCCATGTCAGGGCCTCCTCCGGACGTAGTCGAAGAACCCGAACAGACGGTCGAGGTTGGGGCCGCGGATCACCACGAGCTTCTCCATGTCGGCCGCGCAGGCCAGCAGGCCTTCCCGGTACTCGGCCCGGCTCAGGCTCCCGTCGGCCAGTTCCCGGCGCACCCGGGCGAAACGCTGGCGGACGACGTCGGGGTCGATGTCGGGGTGAAGTTTCTCCTGGAGGGTCCGTTCCACGATGTACTCCAGGAATTCAACGTCCCAGAGTCGAAAGGCGAGGTAACTCGCCGCGAAGAGCAGGATGATGACGGCCAGGGGTATGTAAAATCTTCGGTTCATTTCCTTGACCCGATGGGCGGGATCTGCTATATTTTACCCGACTGCAGGCTGTTTTCAACGCGAAGATGAACAAAAACAAAGACCAGAATCTTCTGCAGTTCCCGTCAGCCCTCAACGTCGAGCCCGGGGGAAAGGCGGAGGTCCGCCCCGTCGAGAACCCCGACGAGCCCGACTGGAAGCGGGAAGTCGCCCGGAAGGTCCAGGAGCACCAGCAGCGGAAGAAGGCCAAGGAAGGCCTCGAAAACCTCAAGCGCCTGGACGAGCTTTCCGGGTCGGGCATCTCCGAGGCCGACCGGCAATCCATCCACGACCGCTTTGCCAGCAAGGCGGAACCGGAGGATGTTCTCGGACTTCAGAGCCAATTGATGGCGGAGCGTTTCACCGCCCGCAAGCCGACCCCCATCCCGGCGTTCATGCCCCAGGGGCAGCAGGAGGAGATCGTGGTGGAGCCGCCGCCCGTGCCTGCCCCGAATCCGCCCCTGCCGCCTCCCGAGCGTGACCAGATCACCGACAAGCAGCTTCGGGACCGGCTCATCGAGTCCCACCAGCAGATCTTCCGGGACCCCGATTTCCCCGGGGGGGAGGAGCCCAAGGTCCCGCCGCGCGAACCGCCGAAGGAACCGTCCTTCGACCGGGTCGCCCTAAACCGCACCCCGCCGGCGCCCGTGCCCGTCGAGTTCGTTCCCGTGGACAAGGTCCCCGAAGACGAGGTGACCCGGGAGGATTACTCCCTTTCACTCAACGAGATCCTCGAGCGCCGCCGCCACCGCAAGCCGGCAGCCAGGCCCACCTCCGCCGTGGACCGCACCATTCTGCTCAGCCGGCTGCTCTCCGGGCTCATCGACCTCGTGGTGGTCCTGGGGCTCTCCGTGGGGTTCCTGGTCATGGTGTCCCTGTTCACCACCGCGCCGCTGTTGTCGGTGCGCATGGGGATGTTGCTCGGCGGGTTGTTCGTGATGGTGTTCTACATCTACGGGATCTTCTTCCTGTCCACCTCCGGGCAGACCCTCGGGATGCTGGCCGTGGGCGTGCAGCTCATCCAGGGGCACCGGCAGCGGATGACCCCCGCCGGCGCCCTGGTCCGGATCTCGGCCTATCTCCTCTCCATCGCCTGCGGTTTCCTGGGCCTCCTGTGGGGGGTCTTCGACCGCGAGGCCCGCTGCTGGCAGGACATCCTCTCCGACTCCCGGGTGGTCCGGTCCTGACCCGTTGCTCGAAGATCTCCACCTTCACCACCTGGCCCCGGAACTGAGCCGACGGCTCGAGGGCCGCGTCGTCTTCGCCGTCGAACGGGGGGAGGCCTCGCGGTTCCGTTTCCGCTTCGCCGGGACCCGGGACACCCTGCAGGTCTCGCTCCACTCCCGCTTCCCCTTCGCCCTAGCCGGCGCGGAGGCGGGACTCCCCGCCCCGACGGAGTGGCGCCCCGCCGGGCCTCTCGCCGATCAACTGGAAGGGCTCGCCGTCGAGGGCGTCGACAAGGTGGACGACGACCGGGCGTTCCGGGTGCGGCTCCGGGGCCCGGGACGGCGGGGTGTGCTGTTGATCCTGCTCAAACCGGTCTCCCCGGCCCTGGTCCTGCTGGACGAGGACGGGGTGACCCGGTGCGTCGTCGACCCCGGCGACAAGAACCGTTTCGTGACCGGCGGGCCGTTCCCCCTGCCGGGGCGCCCCCCCCGGCCCTTCCCCGCCGCCCCCGCCCTGGCCCCGATCCTGGCGCGGTGCGAAGCCGCGGACCTCGCTCGCCGCCTGCCCCGCGAGTTCCGGGGGTTGGGGGCCACCCTCACCGAAGAGTGCCTGGCCGTGCTCCCGGGGAACACCGCGGACGTCGCCCGGGCGATCGAGAACCGGGTCGCGGCGGCCTACCAGCCTTCCGACCGCTTTCACCTGTATCGCCGCGAATCCCGCCCGGCCGGGGACTTCCGCCTGGACCCCCGCCGGGACTTCCGGCTTTCGCCCGTTGCCCTCGAGGGCCGGGCCGGCTGGCCGTGCGAAACCTTCCCCGCCATGGCGGAAGCCCTCGCGGCCTGGTTGGGGTACACCCTCGCCCACGACCGCTTCACCGCGGCCCGGCACCGGCTGTCGACGCGCCTGGCGGGACGCTTGGCCACGGCCGGGAAACGGGTCTTCTCCCTGGAGTCCCAGGCCCGTTCCGCGGAAGATCCCACTGGGTTCCGGAAGCAGGCCGAGATCCTGCTGGTGAACCTCCACCGCTACGGGGCCGCCTGGCGGGGCAACGCCGTCCGTCTCCCCGACCTCTACGACCCCGCGGGCGCCGAGATCGAGATCCCCCTCCAGCCGGACCGCGGGCTCAAGGAGAACGCCGACCTCCTGTTCCGCCGTTACCGGAAGGCCGCCATCGCCCGGGAAACCCTCCCGCGCCTGCTGGAGAAGGCCCGTGAGCGCCTGGAGTTGCTGGAGGGGACGGCGGCCCGACTGGGCGACGCCTGGACGTCGGAGGCGCTGGCAGCGGTCGAGGCCGCCCTGCCCGGGGAGCACCCCCCCGCCGCGGGGAAAGGCCGCCGGGACCGCCCGACGGGGCGCAAGCCAGACTTCCGCTTCTTCACCACCACCGAGGGGCACCGGGTGCTGGTGGGAAAGAACGCGGCCGACAACGACCGTCTCAGCTTCCGGACGGCCCGCCCCGACGACTACTGGTTCCACGCGGCCGATTACGCCGGTTCCCACGTGGTCCTGGAGTGGGGCCGAAAGAACGACGCGCCCCAGTCGGAACTTCTCGAGGCCGCGGCCGTGGCCGCCTGGTTTTCGGGCGCACGGAAGGCAGACCGCGTGGACGTCCGCTGCACGCGCTGCAAGTACGTGCGGAAGATCAAGGGGAAAGCCGGCCTGGTCTCCCTCGCCCATTTCGCCACCCTGCGGGTCCGCCCGGAACTCCCGTCCGCTGCCGACCCCGAATAATCCCTTCACCGGGCAGGATTTCCGCAAGCCGGTCAGATCACAGCACCGTATCCCGGGCCACCACCACCACGTAGTCGTCAGTGCCGGCGATGTCCACGGTCCGGAGGCCGCGGCGCTCGTCCTCCGCCCGGTCGTAGCCGATAACGGTGTCCTCCCGGAGGGTCACGTTCCGGTCGATGATGGCGTTGCGCACCCGGCAGCGCCGGCCGATGAAGGTCTCCAGCGCCTTCTCCTTGTAGATGGTTCCGCCGAACAGGACCGAATGCTCCACGAGGGCGTGCTCGTGCAGGATGGTGCCGGCGCTCACGACGCTGGTCCGCACCTGGCCGCCCCGGATGTAGACGCCCTCGGCGACGATGGAGTTGAGGGCCATGCCCGGCTCCGCCCCCTCCTTGTGAACGAACTTCGCCGGGGGGAAGAAAGTGGGGCAGCGGAAGAAGGGCCAGCGCTCCCCGTAGAGGGAGAAGGGCGGGTTCGGCGAGACCAGGTCGATGTTGGCCTGCCAGTAGGAGTCGAGGGTCCCCACGTCGCGCCAGTAGCCGGCGTCCTCGGTGGCCTGGAGTTCCTTGGTGCGCCGGCCGTCGCGGAAGACCGCCACGTGGTCGTCGATCCGGTTGAGACGCGAGAAATCGAAGGCGTAGACGGGTTCGCCCGCCGTCACCATGGCGGGGATGACGTCCTTGCCGAAGTCGGTCAGGTCGTTGTCGAGCCAGCGGCGGAGGGTCTCGCTCTCGAAGACGTAAATCCCCATGGAGGCCAGGCAGTCGTCGGTGCCGGGGATGCACTTGGGGCTCGCGGGCTTTTCCTCGAAACCCACGATCCGGCCCTCGGGGTCCACCTCCAGCACGCCGTAGCTGCCGGCCGCCACGGCGGCGGGGACCCGGATCACGGAGACCGTCAGCCCCGCCCCCATCTCCTCGTGGTAGGCGCGGAGACGCCGGTAGTCCATCTTGTAGATGTGGTCCCCGGCCAGGACCACCACCTGGTCGGCCGCGGTGCTGTCGATGAAGCCGAGGTTCTGGCGGAGGGCGTCGGCCGTCCCCTTGTACCACTGGTTCCCCATCTGCATCTGGGCGGGGATCTCCTGGATGAACTCGTCCAGGCGCCGGGAGAGGAAGTTGAAGCCGGTGGAGAGGTGCCGGCTGAGGGAGTGGGACTTGTACTGGGTGAGGACGATGATCTGCCGGATCTCCGAGTTGATGCAGTTGCTGAGCGTGAAGTCGATGATCCGGAAGATGGCCCCGAAGGGGACCGCGGGTTTCGCCCGGACGTCGGTGAGGGGGCGCAGCCGCTCGCCCATCCCGCCCGCCATGACGACCGCCATTGCTTTTTTCGGCATCTCTGTTCCTCCCTGCTGATGGTCGTGGCACTCAGAACGAACCGCAATTTGAACCCATTTTACCTCAGGTGCTTCGCTCGCCGAAGAAAAATCCGCGCCCCGCTTCGACCGCGGGGCGCGGGTGGGGTCCGGCACCGCCGCGAGCGCGTGCAGCGATGGCCCGGTTCCGCGCGTCCGCCCTGGTCCGCACGGGGCTGACCCGGCTGCCAACCAGCCTTCCCCGGCGCCTCCGGCGGGGCGTCGGGGTCGGGGTAGATTTCGGGATGGGCTTTGTGCAGAATCCGGGCCAGCTCGAGCTGGAACGTCGCGGTGCGGTTCCGGGCGTCGTATTGGCGGCGCGTCCGGTCGTCGAGGTGTCGCGGACCTTTGATGTCGGTGTTCTGCAGGTGGTCCGCCCAGGCACGGATCTGACGGGAGCAGCTCTCGGCAAGAGACTTGAGATTTGGAATCTCAGATCTCGGATCTGAAATCTCAAATCCCGGATTTGGAATCCCAGGTTCCTGATCTGAACCCGCAGGCCTCGGGTTCGCCGTCTCAGGCCGCGGTTCAGAATTCCCGTATTCCGGGCCTGAGGTCCGGGACTCACCCTGCATCGGGCTCGGAAGATCAGACCTCCCCGACGGGGGCTGCGGCGATTGGAGGCCTGCTGCCGCCTCCGCAGGGTCGGGCGGATGGAGACCTGCTGCCGCCTCCGCGGGGCCCGGGGGGCGTGGGGAACGCGTCCGTCCGCGGAGGTCGGGAACGCTCGTGTTCCACGGAGGGGTGTCCAGCAGCCGCTCCGCGAAACAGAGCATGGAACGGACCTCGCCGGCGGAGCCGCGGGCGATGTACAGAAACGCGAGGAGTTCGTTGGTGGAGCCGCGTTCAAACCCCTCAGCGACGTTGTTGGAAATCGACAGCGCGGCGCGGCGAAGCTGGTCGCGGAGGTCGCCCGACTGGTTGAAGAAGCGGTCGCGGGTAAGCGCGTAAACCCGCCGGGCGAGGTCGATGGCCGTCCGCCACACGGGAAGGTCCTCGAATCGCTCGTATTTCATCCGGGCGCCTCCGGGCGTGGAAGTTGAGTCAATGGCCCCCCCTGAGCTTCCCTGGTCCCCACCCGCGAACCCAACCTCGCCGGCCATCACACGGGGTTCGCCCAGGTCTTCCCGCATCTCCTCCGGCAAGCGAGGGATTGCATCCTCTTTCAAACGCCAAAATAGTGATCGTTTGACTCGTCGCGTCTCACTGCATCGTCTTCAGTCTGCGGTAGAATTGTCAATAACGACTTCCCCGCAAAAAGTACCATCACCCTCCGGGTTATGGCTCAAACAAAGGCCTTAAAGACACTTTACCGCTCGTTTTCCGACTTTTTGCGAGTTCATCAACAATTATCGCTTTGGATTGTCTCATCTGTCAACCCTTTCCTGTCAGGAAGAAAGATGATCATGCGGATCTGATTTGAAATCTGAAATTTGAAATTTGAGATCTGAGATTTGAGATCTGCAATTTGCAATTTGAAATCTCAGATTTCAGATTGCTTGAGTTCCTGCTCCCCGCAGGCCCGGTCTTACAGGCCAGCGGCGGCGGGCACGGCAGGGCTGCCAGGCTCGGTCGCCCCGCGGGCGGCAAGGCCCCTCCGCGTCGCCCCGCGGGCGGCAGGGCGCTGCGAGCGGCAACACGGCAGAGATGACCCCGGGCCCCGGGCCGGTCAGCCTTTCTCCGCCACGGCCAGGATCTCGAAGTCGTCGGGGGTGAGCGGGTCCGTGCGGCTGAAGGCGCCGAGCCGGCAGCCGTGCAGGCTCACGGCGGCGAAGCCGGCCGATTTCAGCAGCCAGGCGATCTCGGGCGGCGTGTAGTAACGCTCGTTGCAGCGGATCGTCCGGGGTCGGCCGTCGTCGTCGGGGATCTGGATGGTGTTGGTTTCCCGGAAGGTCAGGAGGTCGAAGCTGAGGTCCGTCACGTGGCCGGACACGGCGGCCTGGTTCAGGAAGTCCTTCACGGAGTGAAAGAGCGGGAAGAGGGCGTTCAGGGTGGTCATGACGAGCTTCCCGCCGGGGCGCAGGGCCCGGGCGGCGCAGCGCAGGACCTCGAAATTCTTCTCGTCGGATTCCTGCAAGGAAAAAGCGCCCTCGCAGAGCATGAGAGCGAAGTCGAAGGCGGCGTCGAAATCGAGGGCGGCCGCGTCCCGGCGAAGGAGCGTGACCTCGACCCCGGCCTCCCGGGCTTTCTCCCGGGCCCGGGCCAGCTGGGACTCCGACAGGTCCACCCCCGTGACGACGTAGCCGCGCCGGGCCAGTTCGACGGCGTGGCGCCCCGTCCCGCAACCGATGTCCAAGACGGCCTTTCCCCGGTCGAAGCCCAGCTCCTTCTCGAGGAAGTCCACTTCCCCCACCGTCCCCTGGGTGAACGACTCGGAGTCGTACGTCCGGGCGTAATTCTCGAAAAGCGTCTCGTACCACTGCTTTTCCATTGATCCTCCCTGACACGCTCTTGCGCCGTCCGGCCGGAACCGCTCCGCGTCGGCCGGCGGGCCGTCCGCATTGTAACCCCAAACCGGCCCATCCGGACCCGGGAAATCACCCCGGGTTCGCTCCACGGATATGGGGAACTCCGGCGAACCACGTTTCCCCGAACCGGTTCGGGAGTGTTTTGACCGCGCCGCGCAGGCTTCCGGAGCGGCGCGGGGAGAGTGACGGTGGGCGGAGACCCGGCACTCCGGGAGCGGTGCGCCCTCTGGTGACCTTGCGTCCTCCGCGATGGTGAGGCGATCCCCTTCCAACGGCGCTCCGGCGGCCTGCGCGCCTTGCTCTTGGGGCTTGTTGAAAAGCGGGGCGCCATCTCGGGCCGGCGGCGCGCGGGGCGGGGGAAACGTGGCCCCCCCAAGCTACCAACATTTCACCCACGGAGTGAGGACGCTGCGGCGATCGACGCCCGAAGGCGAAAAAAATTTCTTGCATTGTCGAGTTTGCAGCGTTATACTGAATTTGATTCAGAGATTGAAAGGTGTTACATGGGAACGAAGGAAAGACGGCAGCGGGAGGCGGAAAATCGCCGGAAGGACATCCTGGACGCCGCCCGGAAACTGTTCTGGGAGAACGGATTTTCCGGGACGTCCATCCCCGGGATCGCCCGGGAGGCGGAACTGGCGCCGGGGACGCTCTACCTCTACTTCCCCGGGAAGGAGGCGCTCTACGTGGAACTGCTGCTGGAGGGCTACGCCATCCTGCACGCGCGCCTCGCCGCGGCCGCCCGCCGCAGGGGCAGCCCCCGGAACCGGGCCCTGGCCGTCCTCGACGTCTTCCTGGGGTTCGCCCGGGAGTACCCCGCGTACTACGACATCATCTTCTTCCTGGTCCAGCGGGAGCGCAGCGGGGGCTGGGAGGGCAACTTCCCCGGGGAGGCGGTGGCCCGGGTGCGGCAGGTGGAGACCGCCTGCAAGGCCATCGCCGGGGAGGCGTTGTCCGGCCTGGGGGTCCCCCCGGAACGGCTCCCCGAGACCCTGGAGGCGGTGTGGAGCATGCTCTCGGGCGTGATCTTCCACTTCGGGTCCGACCCGGGCGGGAAACGCGTCCTGGACCGGGCCCGGGAACTGCTCGTCACCGCCCTGGCCGCCGAGGCCGCGGAAGGATCCGGAGCAAGGAGCTCGTCAAGTGAACGTTGATGCCCTCGGAAAAAGCCCGGATCTTGATCTCACAGAGGCACGGAGAAGAACCATAATGCAAGTTTTTCCAATGAAATACCAACTGCATTTCCCCGTGCCTCCGAGCCTCTGTGAGCGGAAAAGACTTTGGGCGGGGATGCCAGCGTTTACCCGGAGTTGGTTTTTGCGTGTCCAGTGGTCAAAACCCGAGGGAATCCCGGAACACGCAGAATACGCAGAACGGGGTTCCGGGCCCCTGCGTTGATTTTTTTGACATTTGACTGAATGTTGTTCAGTAAATGAATTTAAGACAGGAGGTCACCATGAACATCAAGCTGATCCTGCCCGCCACGCCGGCATACCGGGTCACGCCGGACTCGCGGAGCGTCCCGCGCCGGGCCATGCTGCGCTTCTCCGTCCTCCCCCTCACCACCGTCGCGGCCCTGACGCCCCCGGAACACGCCGTGGAACTGGTGGACGAGAACGTCCGTCCCCTGGACTTCGACGCCCCGTGCGACCTGGCAGCGGTCTCCTTCATGACCGCCTACGCCCCGCGGGCCTTCGAGATCGCCCGGGAATTCCGAAAGCGCGGGGTGACCACCGTGGCGGGCGGGTTTCACCCGAGCTTCTGCCCCGACGAGACCCTCGGGCACTTCGACGTCGTGGTGCAGGGCGACGCCGAGGGCCTCTGGCCCCGGGTGGTCGACGACGTGGCCGCCGGGCGGCCGCAGCGCCTTTACCGCCACGACGCGCCCCCCGATCTGGCCCTCTCGCCGCCGCCCCGCCGGGACCTCACGGCGCCGTGGGGAAAGCACTACGCCACCCTTTTCGCCGTGCAGACCGGCCGCGGCTGCGCCCACGGCTGCCGCTTCTGCTCCATCACCGCCTTCCACGGCGGGACCTTCCGCCGGAAGCCGCTGGAGAACGTCCTGGCGGAGATCCGTTCCGCGCCCCGCAACTTCATGTTCGTGGACGACAACCTCATCGCCGACCCCGCTTTCGCCCGGGAACTCTTCACCGCCATGATCCCGCTGAAAAAGCATTGGGTCAGCCAGTGCACCCTTCGCCTGGCCGACGACCCCGAGCTGCTCGCCCTGGCGAAGCGGGCCGGGTGCGTGGGAATTTTCGTCGGGTTGGAATCCATCACGGCGGAGAACCTGGCGGACGTGGGGAAAGGGGTCAACCTCGAGGGGGACAGCCTTGCGCGGATCCGGGCCATCCGGAAGGCCGGCATCGGCGTCCAGGCGGCGGTGATCGTGGGCCTCGACCACGACGACGTCACGGTTTTCCGCCGCACCCTGGACTTCCTTCGCCGCGCCCGCCTCGACGCCCTCCAGCTCTCCATCCTGACGCCGCTGCCCGGGACACCCCTCTACGACGACTTCAAGGCGGCCGGCCGGATGCGGGATTCCGATTGGGCGCACTACGATTTCCGGCACACGGTCTTCGAGCCGGCGCGCATGGCGGCGGAGCAGCTCCAGGCGGGCGCCGACTGGCTTTACCGGGAGTTCTACCGCCTCGACCGCGTGCTGCTCCGGTCCTGGCGGGCCCTGCTCCTCGGCGGCCCCGCCGCGGCGGTCTTCTGCCTCCGCCTGAACCTGACCTACCGCTACGACAATGTCCGGGAGCACATCCGCGGCGTCGATCCGGCGGTGGCGGAAGCCCGGCGGGTCGCCCCGCGCCGGCGGCGCCCCCTGAGATTCCTCCGGGAACGCCTCGCGGTGTTCGTCCCGGAGCGGTGGTGAGCGAAGGGGCTCGAAAAACGGGTGAAGGCCCCGCAACACCCAGGCAAGAAAGGACTAAAGGACCTAAAGGACCAAAGGGACCAAAAGGACAGCCAGAGCCGAAGACCGCAAGACCTCCAGGGCGGCCAGAGCCGAAGACCGCAAGACCGCAAGGGCAGCCGGAGCGGGAAGGCCGAAAGAGTCTCACGGATCCCTGGAACCTCACGGATCTCCGGGATCTCCGGGATCTCAGGGGTCTCAGGGATCTCAGGGGTCTCAGGGATCTCAGGGATCTCAGGGGTCTCAGGGGTCTCAGGAACGGGGCGCCGTGAAATGCCCCATCATCCCATGCGTCCTTTTGGTCCCTTTGGTCCTTTTGGTCCTTCTGGTCCTTTGTCCCTGGGGCCGTCCAGGTTCACGGGAGGCCCCCCCTGGCCGCGGCCTACCGGTAATTCCACAGCCGCACGCCCCAGACGTAGCGCCGTCCGGCGAACTCGCTGGCGCCGACCAGCACCTCCCAGGAGGGCGAATACATGAGGTCCTCCGGCCCGAAGACCCACTTCCAGGAAGACACTCCCGTCCCGACCCCCGCCCGCCGGAGGTACCCGTTCCCCCCCGGCGAGGTGGAGACCCACAGGCTCCCCCCGACAAAGACGGCGCCCTGGACCTCCTTCTCCTGGTTGAACCAGGCCGACACCGGCTTCACGACGCCCTGGGCGTCCGTCCGCAGCTGGTCGGGGACGGTCCCGCCGGTGGGCCAGACCACCGTCTTCCCCGTGAAGCCGGTGGACCACTCCCCCGACACCAGGCAGGGGGCCCCGCCGCTGATGCTGCGCAGCACCGAGACGTAGGAGAAGCGCAGGTAGCAGGACCCCGGCGCCAGGGTGTACGCGCCGGTCTGGGGCAGGATGTACTTGTACCCGAAGGCGCTGTAGCGGCCCGTTTCGGGGACGTAGCCCACGCGCCCCGAATCGAAGGCGTTGACGGTGAAGAGGTGCCCGAGGTCGAAGACCCGGAAACCGCCGCCGACGGAGTCGGCCACGTAGAGCGTGTTGCCCAGCCAGGCGATCCCGCCGGCGTGGATGGCCACGGGCCTGAAGTTCATCCGGCGCGTCACCGGGTCAGTGAAGGGTTCCACCAGAAGAACGTGGCGGTAGCGGGCAAACTTGTCCGCCAGGATGCGGCTGATGTCCACGAAGGAGACCCGGGAGCCCTGGTTGTCCTTGTGGTACCAACTGACGGCCACCAGGGTCTTTGCGCCGAGCAGGCCCGAGGGAAAGGCATCGAGGGTCCCGCTCACCCCCTGGGGCATCCAGCGGGTGTCAGAAAAATCCGCGGGGTCCCAGCGGAAGGCGAAGAGCTTGTCCCTCAACTCGGAAAGCTCCGGTGCGTTGAGGGTGAGGGGCGCCGTCCGGTCGGTGTCCGCCGCCACCTGCTCCACGGTCCGGCGGCACAGGTAACGCCCCATCACCTGGGTGACGAGCCGGGCGTGATCGGTGACCTGCCGCTTCAGGGCAAAGGGCTCGGGGGAGATCCACTTCAGCCCGCCGTGCTCCTTCAGCCCCTCGGTGGAGGGGCAGCCGGATGCGGTCATCAAGGCGGGATCCGCCCCCGTCTCGTCCCCGGCCGGTTCCTCGCCGCACGACGACGTCTCGTGAGGGTCCGCCGAACAGGGCCGTACTTCGTTCTCCGCCGGCCGGGCGGGCGGCTCCTCCCCCGGTCCCGCGGGACCACCCCCGGCCACGACGGACACGGCGGTGAACAGGGTGATGACGAACAGCGTTGCGAAGCGCTTTCTCATGGCGTCCTCCTCCGAAACGTTTTCCCCGGGCGCAGCGGGGCGCGAAAAACCCCGGAAGGGCCGCGGGGGGATCTCGATTCTTATCCGATTCTGAAGGGGAACGGGGGAAGGGTCAACCCGGTGGATTCTCAGTTTTGGCGGGTCAATTCTCAGGGTGGGGAGGAAACCACAAAAAAACGGCGCCGTCGCCGGCGCCGCCAGGGGTTGTGCATTCTCTCAATTCTTTCAGGGGTTCCGGGACGGCCGGACCGGGGCTCCTTCCGGGACGGCCGGCGCAGGGGGTGCGCTCACATCTTCGCCAGCGACTCGCCCACCAGCGACTGGAAGCGGGCGTCCCCGCGCAGGTTCGCGAACGCCTTGTCGCTGCGCAGGTTCCGGAGGTCGTCGTACCCGGCCTTGACGCACTTCTCGAGGAAGGCGAGCGCCTTCTCGGCGTCCCCCGACTGCATGTACAGCCTGGCAATGCAGTAGTACTGCTCGGCCAGCCGGTCGCTGGAGATCCCGACCGTCAGCCCCTCCTGGCGCTTCGTGAAGAAGTCGGGGTCGGTCCTGAAGATGGTTTCCATGGCCTGCCGGCCGCGCTCGAAACGGCCGGCGGTGAAGCAGGTGTTCGCCAGGTTGTAAAGGCAGGTCAGGTCTTTCGGGTCCCGCTCCAGGCCCTTCTCGTACCAGCGGACGGCCGCGGGGTAGTCCTTCCGCAGGTGGCAGAGGCTGCCCATGTTGTTGTAGGGGTAGGCGCTCGCCGGGTCGAGCTTGATGGCCTTCCGCAACCAGGACGCCGCGCCGGCGAAGTCCGTCTTCTGCATGCAGACGACACCGTTCAGGTTGGCCACCGCGGCGTTGCCGGGCTCCAGGCGACCGGCTTCCTTGAGCAGGGCCAGGGCTTCGGGGTAGTGCTTCAGGGCGATCTGGATCTTGGCCTTTTCCACCAGGTCGGCCACCGACGGACCGTCGGCGCCGGACGGCAGCCCGAAGGAGAAGGTGAAGACCGCCGCAAGGGCGATGACCGTCAGGGAAATACGCAGCTTGGACATGGGACCTCCTTGTATGACTCGAAATATTCGCGGGATTTCTCCGGCCGTTTCAGGATGTCGCCTGAGCCGTTTTCCATCCTACGAGTCGAGTCTATCGCCACTCGGACGGCCCGGGAACTGTGAAAGACGTCGGAATATCGGAGGGGCGGGCGAGGAAGGGTGGTCTCTCATAATGATCACAAAACATGGGTATTACCAAAACTCAGGAGCCGGGCCGGTGACCGGTTCACCGATAAAATCGTCCGGTGGGGGGGAAAAGGGAAAAGCAGGAAGGGACAAAGGGACCAAAAGGACCAAAAGGACTTAAGGGACAGAAGGAGGCCAAGGGGACGGGGGAGGCGGGGGAGGCGGGCGAAGGGCGGCAGGGCCAGGGGCACGG
>JAGNHB010000068.1 GCA_018001935.1 Acidobacteriota bacterium | reverse complement strand
CACCCGACTTCTGTCAAAGGCTGCGGGGGCACAGGTCCAAAGAGAGTTCTTTGCGAAACGGGAGTGCGGTGGTGCTCCCCGCAGCCACTTGCTTCCTCGTCCTGATTACAATGTACAGGAGTGCGGTGACACGCTTCGTGGCACCGCACGGGTTCGGGTGCCGCCCGGAGGGTCCGCCGGGTAGGGGTGTTTTGCCGATCGAGCGGCCATTGAGAGGTTTCGCAAAGCGAGGAAACATGAAAGGGAAAACGATGAGAAATTCCTCAAGGACCGATTTTCCGTCCGTCTTCCAGCTTTTTGCGAAGCTGTCAACGTCGATGCGTTCGCAAAAAGTCGGAAGTCGGACGGAAAAGTGGCTGTAAAGCCTTTGTTTGAGCCATCAACCGGAGGGTGATGGTACTCTTTGCGGCCCATCAACGTTGAGTTTTTCTCCCGGTGCGGCTAGAATCGGCCCGATTCGCTTTCGAAAAGGAGACGACATGGTCAAGATGGAGATCGAGTACCAGGGGGACCTGCACTGCGAGGCCGTCCACGTGCAGAGCGGACATCGGCTCGCCACCGACGCGCCCCTCGACAACCAGGGCAAGGGCGAGACCTTCTCGCCCACCGACCTCGTGGCGACCGGTTACGCCACGTGCATCGCCACCATCCTGGGGATCCTGGCCCGCAAGCACGGCACCGACCTGAAGGGGATGAAACTGACGGTGATCAAGGAGATGGCGCCGAAGCCGACCCGCCGGATCGGCTCGCTCCTGGTGGAGATCCACATGCCCCCCGGCGTGGAGCCGGCCCTCCGGCAGCGCTTCTCCCATGCGGCGGACCTGTGCCCCGTGGGCCAGAGCCTCCACCCCGACGTGGAGACCGACGTGGTGATCCGCTACCCGGACTAGCCGCCCGCTCCGAAGTGGCGCCGCTCTCCAGAGCGGCGGTCGTCGTGGAGGTCTTCACCCATACCGGAGGTTGACAACAGTCCCCTCGCCCCTCAGGGAGGCGGCGCCATTCCTGTTCAGGCGGGTTTTTGCATGAGCGACAGTTTTCAACCGGACGACAATATCTGGCACTATTACCAGGCCCTTCTCGCTTGAGATACTGACTCATGAAATCCCCCCGGCCGCGCTTCGCCGACCGCTTCTCCCTCCGGGCTCACCTCCTGCTGATCCTCTGCGGGGTGATCGGGGCCGGCGTCCTCGCCAACTGGGGTTTCCGGCGCCTGGGCGTCACCGCCATGCCGGTGCGCTACCCCTTCAACGTGCTGGCCGCGTACCTCGCGTTCTTCCTTCTCCTGCGGCTCTGGCTGGCCTGGGTCCGGCACCGCTGCGAGAGCGACAGTCACAATATCGAGTTCACGGTGGCGCCGGAGGAGCCGGGGGTTCCCGCCGGCCGGGAAGGAAATTCCCGTTCCCTTTCGCGCGGATGGGGATGGGATTGTCTCGAAATGGTGTTCGAACCGGAGGGATGCCTGATCTGCCTGGTATTGGGACTGGCCCTGGCCCTGTTCACCGGGGGGATCGCACTGTTCGCCGAGGCGCCGCTGCTCCTGACCGAGGCGGCGGCCGCCTTCCTTCTGGCTGGGTCCCTGGCCCGCCCCCTCCGGGAGATGACCTCGCCGGGTTGGGCGGGCGGGGTCCTGAAACGGACCGGGTGGCGGTTCGGCGTGGTCCTGGCCCTCGCCTTCGGGCTGGGCCTCGCCCTGCACCTGATCTTCCCGGGGGCGGGGAGCCTGGGGGAGGTCATTCGGCGGGTTTTTCCGTGAGGCGGGGGTGCGATGACCAAGGATGACCACGGATGAACACGGATCATCCCGACAATCATCACGAACCACACGGACCGGTCAGGAGGTTGTGTCCGGGCCAGATGATGCCCCTGAAGACGGCTCATTTTGCCCAGGATTTTACTTCGAAGGCGCCGAAGCCTCAGTGCGCCTCGATGAAGGCATCGACCTGGGCGTGCCAGGCGTCGGGCTCGATGGTCCCGGGGGGCGTGTCCTCGCCGAAGAGCAGGTCCACGAGGTATCGGGGGCGCCGTCCGCCCACGTGCATGGCCTTGGTGCAGGAGACGCAGTAGACGACCACGTCCTCGCAGGGCATCTCTCCCGCGCGTTTGCGCATCTGCCGCTTCACGTCCTCCGCGGGCAGTGCCGGGTAGAAGGTGTCCCCGCAGCAGGTCCCCTGCGTGCGCGTCCGTTCAGGCTCCACGGCGCGGACGTTCATCCGCCGCAGCAGGGTCCGGACCGCCTCGTGAACCCGTTCCTGGTCCCGGGTGGGGCAGGCGTCCAGGACGGCCATCGCCTGCCCGCCGTGGTCGGGGAAGGGAAACACACGGCTTTCCGCGAGGAGTTCCCAGAGCGAGATCGTGGAGATCCCCTCGTAGAGTTGGCGGTAGCGCCGGTCGCAGCCCGGGCAGACGTTGATGACCCGGGTCCCGGGGGGGAGCCCAGGCTCGTGCCGGCAACAGGTCAGGTGCCGGTCGAGGGGCCCCAGTTCGCGTTCCAGGGCCGCCTGGGCCCGGTCCGCCAGGCCGGGCTTGTAGATCAGGAGCGCACACCCGGGCGCAAAGACGGTTTTCATCGGTTCCTCCGATCCTGAACATCGCGAGGCCGGGCAAGCCCCGCGTGGTGGATGATAGCGCGTGGTCCGTCAGGAAACCACTGAAAACCGGACACGGAATTCTCGCCTGTGCCGTGAGAAAAATTAGTGTCGGGGGCGGTTGGTTGACAGTTTCCGGAGATACCGCAAGTCGTCGAGGTCCCTGCCTCTTCCGGCCGCCTGCTTGTTCCGCATGAGGGGTTCGAGGCCGATAATGAAGACCCGGCAGTTTCCGCCTTCCCAACACAAGGACTCCTCCCGGCGGGATGACCAGGCTTCCTGAAAACTGATCCCGGAAACCGCATTCACCAGGTCGATGCGGTTGGGGGGGCGGCCGAACTGAATGACCTGGCCGCGGACCTGAAGGTCCGAGGGTGCCTTGACCCCCGGGATATTGTCCCGCCAAAAGAGCCGCAGGGCACGGAACAGGTTCTGCGCGTTGTCTTCGGCAATATCGTAAAAGAAATCAGTGTCTCCCGTCAGACGCGCGTGGCCGTAGTAAATGACCGCCTCTCCTCCCAGCAGGACGTACCGTACCCCGGTCCGATCCAGGCAGAGCATGAAGTCGCGGATGTCCTCAGAAAAGTGATCGGATTTCAAAGGCATGAGCGCACTCCCGGACATCGGGCGCATCCGTACCGTAAACTCGCAGGCGAAGCTCGTCGACGATTGCCTGCCGTTCTTCGGGGGTGAGACGGATTTCCTGGTCTATTTCCCACGCTTCCGCTTCCTCCCATGATTCTGCGATGTGAACCTCGCGCTCCATGAACACAACCTCCTCCAACGGGCCTGAGTTTATTGTAACCGATTTGCTTCTCACAAGGGGCGAAGTTCTTGATGGGTCAGCGTCGGGGTCGGACCTCGACAACCCACTGAAAAAAATTGACGGGTTCGCAAAAAGTCGGAAGACGGACGGAAAAGTGTTTGTAAAGCCTTTGTTTGAGCCATCACCCGGAGGGTGATGGTACTTTTTGCGACCGCGTCAATATTGAAGACCCGGCAGTTTCCGCCTTCCCAACGCAAGGACTCCTCCCGGCGGGATGACCAGGTTTCCTGAAAACGGATCCCGGAAACCGCATTCACCAGGCCAATGCGGTTGGGGGGGCGGCCGAACGGAATGACCTGGCTGCGGACCCGAAGGTCCGAGGGTGCCTTGACCCCCGGGATGCTGTCAGGGCCGGGGATCACCGCTCGCCTGCGAGCCGTTCCCGATAGAAGGCCAGGAACCCGGCCGGGGGCAGGACCGGGACCGGAAGGGGCGGGGCCGAGGGGAAATGGGAGAGGATCCCCGTCACCAGGGCGTCGGCGCGCCCCGCGGCCGCGACCTCGAGGAAAGGCTCGTCGTCCGGGTCGGGCAACCGGACCGCCAGGGGGATTGACCCGCAGGCCAGGCCGTAGTGGCGGGAAAAATCGAGCAACACCCGGATCTTGACCGGATCGAAGTTGAACTTGGGCCGGGCGAGGACGTCCGCGTACTCCGCCAGCACCCGTGCGTCCCACAGGAGGATCAGGTCCCCGGCGGAAACCATCCTCACGATCTCGCCGCACGGCCCGAAAGGGTTGAGCAGGCCGGCCACCAGGACGTTGGTGTCCAGAACGATCCTCATGTCCTGCGGCTCCTCCGGGCCTCCCGGATTTCCGTCTCAATCTCATCGGGCGCCATCCGGTCCCGGCCGGTCTCGGCGGAGTGAAGCTGCAGTCCGGCGACGGCTTCCATGGCCCGGGCGCGGCGGAAAGCCCGCAGGGCCTCCTCGACCCCGTCTTCGTCCACCGAGGCGAGGATGGCGACGGGACGCCCGTTGCTGGTGACCACCATCTCGCCCTCCCCGGGCAGTTGCTCCCAGATCCTCGCCGAATCCGTCCTCAGATCGCGTACACTAATGAGTTTCATATCAGGCCTCAAATACACACATGATCTGGTACGCAATTGTATCATGATGCCCCGGGCGAGGGCTGTCAAGCGTCATATGGAATGCGGCGACACGTTTCGGGACGCCGCTTTCGTCCCCGGGAGATCCAGGCGCACGCACTGGTCCAGAACACCGCCAGAGAAGGTGCGTCTGTTCTTCTTCGCGAGGCTTGGCGGCCTTGCGCCTTGGCGTGAGGCCGTGAACGCCTGCCTCTTTCTCAGCGCTCTCACGGTAACTTCACCAGGGCGCCGGCGAGCCAGCGGAAGAGGGTGAGGAGGTCCGGGGCGCCCAGGGCGCCGCTGCGGTCGAAGTCGCACGCCAGGGTCCGGACGCAGGGGGGGGTGCCGGCGGGGAGGTTGGCGGCGATCACGTTGGCCGTCACCACGGCGTCCAGGGCGTCGCAACGGTGGTCATCGTTGATGTCGCCGTCCCGGGCCACCTCCGCCTGGGGGACGACGATGCGGTAGACGTGGACGCGAGGCTCCTCCCCGTAGGCCTCGGTGAGGTAGAGCCGGCCCGTGTCCGGGTCGAAGGCGGCGCCCTCCAGGTCGGCGCAGTTGTCGGAGGTCATGTCGTCCAGCGACCAGACGGCGTAGGGGCGCATCTCCCAGCACTGCTTCGTCCCGGCGCGCACCTGCAGCAGGTCGTTGGCGTCGTAGGCCCAGACCTGGTGCCGGTAGGGGTAGGCGTGGGTGCCCTGGCTGGCGTCGCAGGGGTCGGGGCACACCGACGCGTCGCCGTAGCAGTAGGTCCCGGTGCCCTGCCGCCCGAAGTAGAGGACGCTCCGGCTCCCCCGGGGGAAGGCGATGCCGGCCACGTGGGTGGCGAGGTTGAACAGCTCGTTGGTGGTGGTCTCCGGGGCCAGGGGGTGCTCGAGGGGGTAGTAGATCAGGGTGAAACCCGGGATGGGGTTGAGCACGCCCACGTCGTCGGGGTTGAAGACCGTGGCGCAGGGGCCGGCGCTGTTGTTGGAGATGATGGAGAGGCAGCCCTTGCCGGTGAGGGCCGGCCCGCCGAGGAGGGCCCGCCACTCGGCCGGGACGACGGTCATGTAGCCGCCGAGGGCCCGGGGGGGCGTGGGGACGGTGAAGTCATAGAAACCGAGGAAGTCTCCGTTCGTGGACAGGTTCAGGCCGCAGACGCCGTGGGAGTTCACCTGGCTGCTGTCGCCGTCGTAGTAGCAGGAGGCCCCGACGATGAGCCGCCCGTTGTAGACCAGCAGGCCGTAGATGTTGGAGCTGGACGTGGCTAGCGAGGCGAGGGCCCCCTCGGTGATCTCGACGAAGTTCTGGACGACGGGCGCGGTGCCGCCGATGGCGGGGACCTCCACCTGGGCCACGCAGCCCGGGTACCAGTCGTGCCCCTGCAGGAAGAGGGTGTCCTTGCCCGAGCCGGGGTCGTGGTAATGGCAGAGGCCCTTCCCGCCCCAGGCGAAGCGGGAGGCCCCGAAGTCGCCCTCCGGGAGGTTGAAGGACCCCAGGTAGGTGAAGTGGGTTTTCTGAACCAGGGGAAGGTCCCGGGGTGTCGCGGCCCGGGCCGTGGTGAGCGCCGCGGCGAGCACGAGCAGCGCGGTCAGGTTTCGTTTCATCGGCATCACCCTCCCTTTGCGAACCAGGCTGACCAGCCCATCATATCACATTGCGGGCCCGGGGCGGAGGGGGGAGGAGGGGAGATGTCAGCGCCGGGCTCGGCTCGCCCGGCGTACGGGTACGCGCGCCGAGCCGAGGCGCGCGCCTGGCGGGGGAAGGGGAGGGGAGATGTCAGCGCCGGGCTCGGCTCGCCCGGCGTACGCTCGCCCGGCGTACGGGTACGCGCGCCGAGCCGAGGCGCGCGCCTGGCGGGGGGGAGGGGGAGGGGAGATGTCAACGCCGGGCTCGGCTCGCCCGGCGTACGCTCGCCCGGCGTACGCTCGACCGGCGTACGGGTACGCGCGCCGAGCCGAGGCGCGCGCCTGGCGGGGGGGGAGGAGGAGGGGAGATGTTAGCGCCGGGCTCGGCTCGCCCGGCGTACGGCTCGCCCGGCGTACGCTCGACCGGCGTACGGGCGCCATTTCCCTTGACATCGGGGCGGCCGCGCCCTACTCTGGCGGCAAGCGTCGACTGGCACGAAACTCCCGGGCTCGGGCATTTTTGCAACGGGGTGTCGTCGCGATGGTTTGGGGATGGTTCCGAATCTCGACCGGTTTCCGCCTGCTCCTGGCCGTCGTGTGCCTGGCGCCCGGGTCCCTCCCCGCCCAGGAGGACAACCTCCACTTCCAGCGCATCGGCCTGGACGAGGGCCTCTCCCAGACCACCATCAACGCCATCGTCCAGGACCGGCGGGGGTACCTGTGGTTCGGGTCCCAGGACGGGCTGAACCGCTTCGACGGCTACCGCATGGGCGTCTACCGCCACGACCCGGCCGACCCTTGCAGCCTGGTGGGGAACCACATCCGGTCCCTCCGGGAGGACGCGTCCGGCCGTCTCTGGATCGGGACGGACATGGGCCTGAGCTGTTTCGACCCCCGGACGGAACGGTTCACGCGGCACCGCCACCCGGCCTGGGACGCCCCGGGCCTCAGCCACGACAGCGTGCTCGCCATCCTCGAGGACCGCTACGGGACCCTCTGGGTCGGGACGGGGAACGGGGTCGACCGGGTCGACCGCCGGACCGGTCTCTTCGAACCCTCCCCCTCCCCGCGGGGCGACCCCGCGGGCCTGGCGCGCCTCCGGGGACGGATCGTCTCCGCGCTCCTCGAGGACGCGGGCGGGAACCTCTGGGCCGGGACCGATCTCGGGCTCTACCGCTTCGACCGCCGGCGCCTGGTCTTCGGGCACTGCCCGATCGGCCCGACACCAGCCGGCCCCCCCGGGCGCCCCCTGGTCCGGGCCCTGGCGGAATCGCCGGGCGGGACGCTCTGGGTGGGGACCAACGGCGGGCTCTACCGCTACGACACGCGCACGGGGTCGGTGACGGCTTACCGCAGCGACCCCGCGAACGCGGACAGCCTGGGGGACGACACCGTCAGCTCGCTGGCCGTCGACCCCGACGGCCAGGTCTGGATCGGCACCAACAACGGGCTGACCCGTTTCAACCCGGCAACGGGCCATTTCCTTCGCTTCCGCAACCAGCCCGACAACCCCCTCAGCCTCGGGAACGACGGCGTCCTCTCCCTCTGCCTGGACCGGGGGGGCAACCTCTGGATCGGCTCCTACGGCGGGAGGGGCGTCAGTCGTTTCAACCTGAACCAGCAGGACTTCGTCCACTACCAGCACCGGGCGGGCGACCCCGACACCCTGCAGAACAACCGGGTCCGGGCGCTCTGGGAGGATTCTGGGGGCGCCCTCTGGGTCGGCACCTACCTGGGACTGTCACGCCTCGACCCCTTCAGCGGCAGGCTGACGTCGTGGCGGAACGCCGCCGACGACCCCGGGAGCCTGTCGTGCGACATGGTCTGGGCCCTGCGGGAGGATTCGCGGGGGGACCTCTGGGTGGGGACCCTGGGCGGGGGGTTGAACCGGCTCGACCGTCAGACCGGCCGGTTCACCCGCTTCCGTCACCAGCCGGACCAGCCGGGAAGCCTCAGCGGCGACCAGGTCCGGGTCATCTTCGAGGACGCCCGGGGCACCCTCTGGGTCGGGGCGGACGGCGGGGGCGTGAACCGCTTCGACC
Organism: Acidobacteriota bacterium; assembly: GCA_018001935.1. NCBI lineage: Bacteria > Pseudomonadati > Acidobacteriota > Acidobacteriota bacterium. The sequence continues at coordinate 20,576 of JAGNHB010000068.1, read as the reverse complement.
GGGAGAGCGGGACCTTTACCGTCTTCCGGAACCGCCCGAAGGACCCGGCGAGCCTGAGCCACGACTACGTTCGGACCCTCACGGAGGACACCGCCGGGAACCTGTGGGTGGGGACCTACGGCGGCGGCCTCAACCGCTTTCTCCCGGCCACCGGGACCTTCGTTCGCCACCAGCATCACCCCGGCCGGCCCGACAGCATCAGCAGCGACTTCATCCTCTCCGCCTGCCGGGATTCGACGGGGCGCCTGTGGTTCGGGACCTCGGGCGGACTGAACCGCTTCGACCCCGTTTCGGGCCGGTTCACGGCCTGGCGGGAACGGGACGGGCTGCCCAACGACGTGGTGTACGCCATCCAGGAGGACGACGCCGGCTGCCTCTGGCTCAGCTCGAACCGGGGCCTCAGCCGTTTCGACCCCGCCACGGAGACCTTCACCAACTACGACGAGAACGACAACCTGCAGAGCCTGGAGTTCAACGGCGGCGTCTCGTGCCGGGGGAAGGGCGGCCGGCTCTACTTCGGCGGGGTCAACGGGTTCAACGTCTTCGACCCCCGGCGGGTGCGGCCCCGGACTTTCGTCCCCCCCGTGGTGATCTCCGAACTGCTCCTGTTCAACCAGCCGGTCCCGGTGGCCCGTCCGGACCTACCCGAGGGGAAGGATCGGTTCCGGCTCAACGCCCACATCGGCTTCACCCCCGAGATCCGCCTGGGTCACACGGACTACCTCTTCGCCATCGAGTTCGCGGCCCTGGACTTCGCCCGGCCCGGCGCGGTGCGCTACGCCTACATGCTGGAGGGCTTCGACCCCGACTGGGTCCGGACCGACCCCGCGAACCGGCGGGCGACCTACACCAATTTGCCCCCCGGGGACTACCGCTTCCGGGTGAAGGCGATCGGGCGCAACGGGGCCCCGGACTCGGCGGAGGCCTCCCTCCGCGTGAGGGTGTACCCGCCGCCCTGGAAGACGTGGTGGGCTTACGGCCTCTACCTGCTCGGCCTGGCGGGCTTCGTCGTCGGGATCGTCCGCCTGCGGTCCTACCGCTTGAAGATGGAGAACCGGCGCCTCGAGCAGAGCGTCGCGGAACGCACCCTCCAGCTCTCCGAGGCCCTGGCCGAGACGGAGAAGATCAACCGGGCCCTCAACGAGCGCACGGTGGAACTGGACGAGGCCAACCGCAAGCTCAAGGAGCTGGACCTCGTCAAGACAGACTTCCTCAACGTGGCCGCCCACGAGTTCCGGACCCCCCTGACGTCGGTGGTGGGCTTCACGTCCATGAACCGGAAGAAATTCGAGGAGGTGGTCCTCCCGGCCGTCGACCCGGGCCGCCCGCGGGTCGGGAGGGCGGTGGAGCAGATCCTCCAGAACTTCACCATCATCCAGTCGGAGGGGGAGCGGCTCACCAACCTGATCAACGATCTTCTGGACATCGCCAAGCTGGAAGCGGGCCGGATCGACGACTGGGTGATGGAGCCCCAGGCGGCAGGGGAAATCGTGGACCAGGCCCTGGCGGCCACGGGGTCGCTCTTCGCGGGGAAAGGGCTCCGGAGCGTCCGGGCGTGCGCCGAAGGGCTGCCGGACGTGCGCGGCAGCCGGGACCGGCTGGTCCAGGTGGTCATCAACCTGGTCTCCAACGCGGTGAAGTTCACCCCCGAGGGCGGGACGATCACCGTGGGGGCCGAAGCGACAGGCGAGCAGGCGTCCGCGGTCCGGATCTTCGTCACCGACACCGGTCCCGGTATCCCGCCCGAGGACCTCGAGCGCGTGTTCGAGAAGTTCCACCAGGTTGACGGCGGCCGGACCGGGTTGATGAAGGGCACGGGCCTGGGTCTCTCCATCTCCCGCATGATCGTGGAGCACCACGGTGGGACCCTCGGCGTGGAAAGCGTCCCGGGCCAGGGGAGCACCTTCCGCTTCACCCTCCCGGCCTGCCCGGCGGATGCGCCGCCGCCCCCCCCGCCGGGTTCCGGCCAGGTCGACGCGCCGGAACCGGTCCCGGCCGTGTCGCCCGGTGCCGGGTCGCCCCCGCCGGAAGCGGGCCCGGAAACCGCGGCGGGTACGGAACCGGATTCGGAGCCGGGCGGTCCGGACCCGGAAGACGATTGACCGCCCCTGTCCCCGTGAGCGTCCCCGATCACGATCCGCCCCCGCGCCGGAGGGGCCGGGCGTAATCCACTCCCCGGTCAAAGGCGCCCCTGGACACGACGCCCGGGATCCTGGAGAGGGGCCGCGTCGGTTTTTTCAGCCGGGCCGGCGGCAACCGTGCTATTATCGGGCGACCGATGCCGCGATGGACACTGTCGGTGATCCGACCCATGAATATCATCCTCAGCCAGGAGAAGCCATGAGCCCGAATCAGCCCTGCACCCCCGTCCCGTCCGAGGTCGTCCGGGAGAAACTCCTCGCCAGCGGTTTGCCCTGCGCGGGGAGGGCTTCCATCCGCGAGATCAAGAAACTGGTGGACACCATCGAGGAGGCCACCGGCCTGCGCTTCATCCGCATGGAGATGGGCATCCCCGGCCTGCCGCCCCTCCAGGAGGGGGTGGACGCGCAGATCGAAGCCCTCCGCCGCGGCGTGGCCGCCCGGTACCCCGACATCCAGGGCATCCCGGAGGTCAAGAAGGAGATTTCCCGCTTCATCAAGCTCTTCCTGGACGTGGAGGTCTCCCCCGAGCACTGCCTGCCCACGGTGGGCTCCATGATGGGGGGCATGGCCGCTTTCCTGACGGTGAACCGCATGTGGGCGCACAAGGAGGGCACCCTGTTCCTGGACCCGGGCTTCCCCGTCCAGAAGCTGCAGTGCCGGCTGCTGGGGCACGAGTACCAGACCTTCGACGTCTACGACTACCGGGGCGAAAAACTCCGGGCCAAGCTGGAGTCCTACCTGAAGACCGGGAAGGTCTCCTCCGTCCTCTACTCCAACCCCAACAACCCGGCGTGGATCTGTTTCACCGAGGACGAGCTCCGCATCATCGGGGAACTGGCCACGGCGTACAAGGTGGTGGTCATCGAGGACCTGGCCTACGTGGGCATGGACTTCCGCCGGCCCTTCAACGGCCCGGGCAACCCCCCCTTCCAGCCCACCGTGGCCCGCTACACCGACAACTACATCCTCCTGATCTCCAGTTCCAAGGCCTTCAGCTACGCCGGGGAGCGGATCGGGATGATGGCGGTCTCCGACGGGATCTGGGACCTGCAGTCCGCCGACCTCAAGCGCTACTTCCCTTCGGACCGCCTCGGCTACGCCCTGGTTTTCGGCACGCTCTACGCCCTCAGCTCCGGGACCTCCCACTCGGCCCAGTACGCCCTGGCCGCCATCCTGCGCGGGGTCAACGACGGGCGGATCAACTTCGTGGACAACGTCCGGGAGTACGGGGAGAAGGCCCGGGTCATGAAGGACATCTTCCTCCGCAACGGCTTCCGCATCGTCTACGACCGGGACCTGGACCAGCCCATCGCCGACGGCTTCTACTTCACCTTCTGCTACCCGGGACTGACGGGGGACCAGCTGCTGGAGGAACTCCTCTACTACGGCATCAGCGCCATCACCCTGTCCACCACGGGGAGCACCCGCACCGAGGGGCTGCGGGCCTGCACGTCCCTCATCCACCGCGAGCAGTTCCCCGACCTGGAAGCGCGCCTGGGCGCCTTCCACCGCGATCACCCCGTCGAAGCGCGGGATTGAACGGGAGGGGCGGCGGCCCGGGGCCGTTTCCCGCGCCCCGTCGCCCGCGGCGGGGAGGGCCGGGGGGCCGTCGATCGGAGCGTGCCGGCACGGCATCAACGCCAGGGAGGTCATCATGGCGGAGGGCAGAAGTTTCAGGGCATGGGCGGGTCTTGGGGCGATCCTTGTGGCCGGCATCCTGCCGTGCGGGTGCGGGGGCGACCCGGCGGGGTTTTCCGGTGACCGGCGCCCCTTCGAGGGCCGGTGGACCTCCGTGCAGAAGGTCGACGGGAAGACCGTCATCGCTCACACCCTGACCGTGACCTCCGACGGAACCCGGTTCCGGATTGATGACACGCTGGAGACGACGGGGCGTAAATCGGTCAGGCTTTTCGACGGGACGAAGTTCCACGAGGACGGCAGAAGCTACGACACGGAACTCGACAAGCCCGAGGACACCCTGGAGGCCTTCTGGCTGAAGCGCCACGGGGAGCGCAAACCGGGCGGGGAGACGGTGTGCGGGCGTCCCGTGGACCTCTACGAGGAGCGGATCGACACCGGGAAGGTCGTCAGCGTCCGGAGCTTCTGGGTGGACCGGGAAACCGGCTACACCCTCCGGATGCGGGAGACCGGGGAGTTGTCGGGCGGCCGGACCACCGAGAAGTTCATCGACTGCCGGGAAATTGTCTACAAGGAGGTCTCCCCCGACGCGTTCAAGGCCGGCCCCTGACGACTGCGGGCCGGCGGGGGAAAGAGAAAGCCGCGCCGTGGGGGCGGCGCGGTCGGGTCCGTGGAAACGGTGGACAACCCTGAAAGGGGCAGCACGAACACTCCGTGTGAAGTTGCGGCCCGGCACTCCCGGGTGCGGCCTTCCGGTCCGGGGAGCAGCGGCCGGGAAAAACCCGCCTTCCCCGCCCCCTTTCAGGGTGCGTCTGCTTCCCCCGCTGCCGCGTTCCGGGGGCGGCGACGCGGGGGGAAAGCCCGTCGATCCGCAACCGTCGAACCGTGCGGCGCTGCTGTCCTGACGACCGACATTTGGTCGTCGAACCGCCGCTCCGCGGTTCCGGGCAACCCTCACGGCCAATGCAGGAACACCACGCCCCGGTTATGGAGCGTCAAAGCGGCCTCTCCCGGGGCCCGCGGATCGGGCCGGATCCGGACCCGCTCCGGGAAGGCACTGACCGGAAGGTCGATGGCCGGGCGGAACGTCCGCCCGGCATCCTCGGAGAGGTGAAGCTGACGACCCACAACCCAGAGACGCCCCAGGGAGTCGATACACGTGCTGCGCAGGTCTTTCGGGGACTCCTCGACCAGGATTCTCTCCAGGGTCATTGAATCCGGGTCGCAGCGGAAAAGCCCCCGGGGGGTGAGAATCAGCAGCGTCCCCGCCGTTTCGACGACCACGTCGTTGACGACCCCGATCGGTTCACCCCTCCATTCGGGGTCCAGGAGGGTCCAGGCGGGCTGCGCCGGATCCCCAAAGGAGAAGCGGACCAGATAGTCTCCCGGCATGAGCAGGAAGACTGTTCCCGTATCGCGCGTGGAGGGAAACACCGTGATATCGTGCCAGCTTTGCTTACGAACGGTCCCCGTCGGAATCGGGAGAGGACCTATCCCGCCGCAAGCCTGGAAGTCATCCCCGGCCCACTTCACCAGCTCTCGCCCGTAAACCGACCACATCTGTCCATCCGGCGTGAAAAAAATGCCGTATAGGTTCCCCTCTCCTGCCCGGGAAGACCCTTCCATCGTTGCTTTCCCTGCGGACCATCGACTAAAGATCACTTCGCCGGGAGAGCGCGGCGATTCACAGACCAGGAGGGCGTCCTCCCCCGATACTCCAAGAAACCGGGAATCATACCATGAGGTTCTCTTCCAGACGGAAGCGGTGCCATCCGCATTGCGGATTTCCAGGGGGAAAGATCCGACAGCGGTCCACCGGCCGTCGGCAAACCGCCAGGCGGCCTCCGAACCCGCCCAGCACGGGAAAAACCAACTGGAATCCCCCGAGTTTGCGATCTCGGAGGGATGATTTCCATGGGAATACCCCAGTTGAAACGGCATCGGGAGCGCGAAAAACCCTGTATCCGCCAGGAGGATTAGGCCCTGCAGTGAAGGGAACCCCAGCCAGGTGCCAGTACAGCCCTTCAGGGAAACCAGGTCCGTCATCTGAAAGCTAAATTCCTCGATGCCTGAGACCTCACCCCTGCCGGGCAGCACCCGTGTGACTGGGGGGGTCCAGGACCGGAAGTTGGCATCCACCGTTGACATGCTGTCTGTCGAAAGTACGAGAAATTCCCCTGTCCACGGGTCTTCCGCCAGGGTGTCGATGGGCTTGATCGGTCCGCCATCCTCGCCCGTTTTCATCTTGTATAGATCTTCAGGCTTTTCTCCGGGGAGCAAACCGGCTCTTCTGGACCATTCCCGAAGCGTTTCCCAACGCCCCCGGTCGATCCGGGCCACGAACGACTCCTGGGGAAAAATCTGTGTCCATCCCCCGAAGGCCAGGACCCTCCCGTCCCTGCTTTCCGTGAATCCGCGAATGCACCGGCCGCCGCTGGGAATCGGCGCACTCCACCCGGTGAACAGATCCATCACGGCACAGGCTCCCTTATATCCGATGTCGCCGATGACAACGCTCGTCCAGAGTCTCAGGCTGCTGTCGATAAAATAAGTATCCGGTTTTGTTTTCCAAGTGTCCGAGAAACTCAGCGGTTGTATTCTTTGGTGCGGTCCTCCCGGAAGAACCCAGGCTTCCTGGGAGAGAGGCTCTTCTTCCAGCCGTTGCAAGCGATACCTTGTCAATTCCATCTCCGTCATCTCGGATTCCGGGCCGGATCGCGGGGTCCCGTCCGTCACGGCGACGACCTTGCGGGACTCGGGCCCCAGCCCCGGCGGCGCGCCCAGCCAGGTCACCCTGCCGGGGAGGCGGGCGATTTCCCGCAGTTCCAGGGTGACGGGGTCGACGGAGCAGACGCGGCCGTCCTCGAAGGCGGCCCACACGTCCCCCGCGTCGGACGCCGCCAGGCACGTGGCGCGGGCGGGGCCCACCGCCTGCCATTCGAGCTTGAAGGATTCCCGGCCGAAGCGCAGGAGGGTCCCCGAGGCCGTCCGGGCGATCCAGCCGGCGGGGCCGGCCATCACCTGCCTCAGGGCGTTGTGGTCGAAGTGGTACTCCGCCCGGAGCGTCCCGCCGTCCGGCGTCGGCACCGTGAAGACGAGGGGGCGGGCCGGAGGGTCTGTCTCGGTGACGGGAGCCGAATGGGCCGGGACCGCCTGCCCCGCGGGAGCGCCGGTCGTAGCGGCGGGGCCCGGGGCGGGGGTCGCGGACCGGGCGGCCGTGGTGAGCAGCACGGCCGAGACCAGCCGCACGACGAAGCGCGCTTTTCGGAAACGAGTGCACATGGATGGGTTCCTCCTTTCGGGGCAGAGGACACCCTGCCCCGCCGGGGCCCGGGGCCTCTGCCTTCTCTTTCTTGCCGTCCTCTCAGGGAGATGCAAGCTATCCGGATTTTTCCTGTTTTTTTTAAAAAGAAAGCCGCGCCGTGGGGGCGGCGCGGCCGAAGGAGGTAGGTGCGCACTGCTGCAGATCACGGGCAGGGTCACCGCCGCGATACGCGCCGTCGGGAACGACCCCGCACCAGACGAAAGCCTCGTACACCATCCTGAAGAGCGGTTCACCCGAAGACGGGGACCGTCGCGAAACCCGATGCGGAGTGCGGCGCGCAGGCTTCCGGAGCGCCGCTTTCCCCGCGCCGCGCAGTCCGCGGAGCGGCGCGGTACGGTCCGTGGAAACGGTTGACAACCCTGAAAGGGGCAGCACGAACACTCCGTGTGAAGTTGCGGCCCGGCGTCTCCGGGCTCGGCCTTCCGGTCCGGGGAGCAGCGGCCGGGAAAAACCCGCCTTCCCCCACCCTTTCAGGGTGTGCTTGCATTCCCCGCTACCGCGTTCCGGGGACCAGACGTCGCCTCGCAGGAGCAAACCCGCCCCGAAGGCGGCGGGAGCAAAGCGTTCTTTTAAATCGTTGCTCAAATTGACAAAGACGATACTCTGAAGGTACTACCGATCGGTCACGGAAAGCCGGGTCTCGGCGCCGTTGCCGCGGATCTCCGGGACGTACATGGCGTGGGCGACGGCCGGGAGGGCGTGGAACGCCCCCGGCACCTCCGCCCGGTACGTGGTGCGAAGCTCCCAGGTCCCCTGGGGGAGCCGGGAGAGGAACAGGGCGACCTTCCGGTCGCGAAGCTCGCGGTAGGCGTACTCCTGCCGGCCGCGGTAGTGCTTCCCGTCGGCGGAGACCTCCAGGGCGCGGGCGCCGTCGCCGCTCTTCGTCTCCAGGGCTTCCAGCCCGGCGGGCTTGAGGTCCTCCACGCAGAGGAACTCCAGGTCGTTGGACGCCTCGAGCGTGATCACGGCCAGGACGCGGTCGCCGGAGGCGAGGGTTGCGCCGTCGGCCAGGGGCTCCCAGCCCTTGATGTCGCCCTTGAACAGGGTCTTCCGGGTGACCTGGCGGTAGTAACGCCGTTCCACCGCCACGTGGTTCGCGGCCGGCGTCACCGGTTCCTCCAGGCTGAAAAAGCTCGCCTCGGCGCCCACGTAGAGGGGGCCGTCCCCGCCGGTCCGGACCACCCGGACCCGGTTCGGGCCGTCCCGGAGCGCCTCGGACGGGACTTCCAGCCGCAGCGCCGCGAAAGGCGCCTCACCCCGGGCCACCGTGCGCTTCGCGAGGGGCCGCCCGTTGACCTGCACCTCGTAACTCAGTTCGGACGCCAGCTCCTTCGTTGCGCGGAGCCAGTCCGTGAGGCCCAGGACGGCCAGGGCGGTGTCGCGGGTGTTGGTCCAGCGGGCGCCGCGGCGGTTGCGCACCAGCCATGTCATGGCGGGGGCGGCCAGCGGGTGCTTCGGGTCGGCGGCCAGGAGGGCGCGCAGGGCGAAGGCGGTGGACTCCACCGCGCCGTCGGACCAGTGGAAGTAGCCGGATGGCTTCCCCCAGCTGGCGGTTTCGGGGGCGGAGGGCGAGGGGCTTGGGGTGTCGGTCCTGGTTTGGCCGGCGGCGGGGTCGGCTCCGGTTTCACCACCGGCGCAGGGGTCGGATGCGCGCAAGCTGAAGCTTGCGCCACGGCGGGCGCCGTCTTCGAGGTTGCGGGCCAGGACCGGTACCCGGTCGGCGCGGTCGAGGTCGCGGGCCGCCAGGAGCAGGAGGGCCCGGGAAAAGGAACTCAGCCGGTCGCGCACCGCCCACAGATCCTCGAAGGCCCGGGCGGCGAAGTCGTCGGGATTCGCCCCCGTCGCGGCCCCCGGCTTCGTTGCGCCCTTTTCCTCCGCCGGTGCTGCCGGCGCCGCGGCCCCCGGTTTCGCCGGGCGCCCCTCTTCCGCGAGCACCGCCCGCGTGGCGGCCGCAGCGTGGAGCATCCAGGCCTGGAGTTCGAAATCCTCCCCGGCTTCCACGAGTTTCCGCTCGACGAAGGCCAGGCCGTTGCGGAGCCCGGAGAGGTCCACCGGCGCCCCCGCCTGCCGCGCCAGCGCGAGCCCCCACACGGCGTAGGCGCTGAGGTACGGGTTCGAGTCGTCGTCTTTCCACCAGCCCCAGCCGCCGTCCGCGTGCTGGAAGTCCGCCAGCCGCTCGAGGCCTTTCCGCACCACGTCGTCGAGCTTCCCGAGGTGGTCCGCCCGCGCGGGGTCGGCCGCTCCCGGGCCCGTCGTCCGCGGGGTTTCCAGGTCCGCGGCGCCGGCGCTCCCGGCCGCCACGTCGTCCAGCCGCCGGCGGACCGTCTCCTCCGGGACGCCCAGGTCCTTGAGGGCCCGGGCCACCACCACCGCGGGAAGGAAGCGGCTCAGGGTCTGCTCGGTGCAGCCGTAGGGGTAGTCCACCAGGTAGGGGAGCGCGTCCAGCAGGACGCCGGCCAGGGAGGGCGCGGCCCGGACCGTGAAAACCGTGGTCCCCGGCTTCCGGGCGGCGGGGAGGTCGAGCGCCAGCTCCAGGCTCTCCGCGCCCAGCGTGCCGGAGGTCGCCAGCAGCTTCACGAGACCATGCTCGTAGACCGGGACCCCTTTTTCCTCGGCGTCGGCGTCGCTGCCCGCCAGCGCGGCGGCCTTGAGCTTCAGCTCGCCGGCCCGTCGCGCCGACACGGTCCAATCCACGCGGATCGTGGTGCCGGCGGGGACGCTCAACCGCTCCCCGTCCGCCGTCGCGGCACGACCGCCGGGGACGGCCTTCCCGTCGGCGAAGAGCGCGGCCGACACGTCCAGGGGCCCGTCGGAGAGGTTGTCCACCAGGGCGGAGACGGTGGCGGTGTCGCCGGCCACCAGGAAGCGCGGCGCTTGCAGCCGGACGGCCAGGGGCTTGCGGGTGCGCGCCACGGCCTCCCGGTCCATCCCGAAGCGGTTGTCCACGGTGATGCCCCGGGCCACCGCCCGCCAGGCGGTGAGCTTCTCCGGGAAGGTCACCGTGACCCGCGCGCGGCCGTCCGCCCCCGTCACCACCGCCGGCGCCCAGAAGGCGGTGGTCCGGAAGTCCTTGCGGGCATCGACCCCGGAAAGGGCGATCCCGTCGATCAAGCTCACCCCGACGGTGGTTGAAGTGACATCGTACAGCGGGGCTTGGGAACACACGCTCACCACCTCGCTGATCTCCCCGCAGAGCATCCTCAGGCGGACGGAGGCGATCTCCCCGGGGCGGATCACGAGCCCCCGGATCCGGTCGGAGTTGAACCCCTGCAGGTCGGCCCGGAGGTCGTAACGGCCGGGCGGCAGGGCGACGAAACGGAACTTCCCCTCGTCGTCCGAGGCCGTCTCCCGCTTCAGGCCCGGTCCCACGAGTGAGACGGACGTGCCGGGGATGACCACCCCGGACGCGTCGGTGACGGTCCCGACGAGTTGGCCGAGGGAGCCGCCCGCAGTGGTGTAGACGGGGTCCCCCGGCAGCGGGGGCGGCGGCGGGACCACCCGGGCGTACGGCTTCCACCCGAACGAGTGCAGCGCGTGCGCCCCGGCGGCCGCCCGGGGCGGGTCGAAGCGCTCGGCGGGGTCGCCGGCCCCGTCCGGCTCGAAGGCGAAAATCGCGTCGTCCACCACCGCCAGGGACAGTTCGGCGACGGCGGGCGCGCCTTCCGCATCGGTGACGGCGAGGTCCAGGGTCGCCTTCCCGCCCGGCCGGAAGACCGCCTTCGGGTAGCCGACCTTCACCCGCAGGGCCCGGGAGGGCGGCGTCACCGTGTAGTCAGCCTGGGCTGCGTCGACGCGGCCGTCGACGATCCAGGCCAGGTTGACCGCAGCCGTGGCCGCCCGCTCCGCCCGGACCGGCCATTCCAGGAACACCCCGCCCGCCCCGGGTTTCACCACGACGGCGTGGCCGATCCGGTCCGTCTCCACGGTGGCCAGGGCGGCCTTGACGGCATCCGGCGCCAGGACCAGGGCCCGCCCGGTCTCGCCCCACCGGTATGCCTTCCGCTCCAGGAGGACCTGCACCGACGACACGGGGTAACCGGGGACGGCGCCCCCGTCGCTCACCCACACCGCGTCCTCGGCGGACCCGGGCATGGCCCGGGGGTCGATCCCGACCCAGCGGATGCGGTAGAACCCCGCGGCGGGCGCGGTGAACGACCAGGCGCCCCGGCCGTCGGCCCCGACGGCGACCTCGGAGCGGAGGACCTCGGTGAAGGCGTAGGCCGCCTCCACCCGGGTCCAGACCGCGCCACCGGGGGCCGGGACGGGCGGGAAGGACGGTCCCGCCCGCCGGGCCGCCTCCAGGGCCTCCCCGGCGTACCGCTTCCCCGCCGGATCGGCCCACACCTCGGACCAGACGGCCCGCTCTACGACGACCTTGCCCGAAACCGATACGGGCGACCCGTTGGCGTCCACCGCCGCCAGGCGGACGGGGACCGTCTCGCCCGGCCGCGCCACCTTCCGCTCCGCCTCGGGAAAGACCCAGCCGGGGCGGTTCGAGACGCGCACGGCCCCTTCACCCGTCCCTTCCCGGCGGGCCAGGTCCGTGACCCGGGTGGACACCGCGAATTCGACGTCCCCGGGATCGGGTGGGGCCGGGAAGGTGAAACGGTACGTCCCCGACGCGTCGGTGCGGCCGGTGAACGTCCGCGGCTCGGGCAGCCCGCTCCCGGGACCGGCGTCGCCCCTGCCGAACGCGGAGCCGACCTCGACACCCCGCGGCGCCTTCGGCTGGAAGGGACGGGCGTACACCGTCACCGCCACCTCGGCGTCGGCGGCGGGAGCGCCGTGGAGGTAGCTCGCCGCCACCTCCACCGACACCGTTTCGCCGGGGCGGAAGACCCTCGGTCGCCCCCCCGCCTCCGGCACCCTCACCCGAACGGCGAACTCCGGCAGTCGGTATTCCTCCACCCGGAACAGGTTGAAGTCGTCCTCGTCGAGGTCCCAGTCCTCGGGCTCCTCGAACGCCACCCGGTAGGCGCCCAGGGGGGCGTCGGGCTTGAGGGACAGCGAACCCCAGGCGCTCCCGAAGGCGTTGAGGACGGCCTCCCCTTCCGCCACGGGGCCGTCGTTGGGGTCCTTCAGGACGTACTTCAGCTTCTGGCCGGACGGCGGGGGCTGCATTACGCCTTCCTTCACCCGCCGGACGACGAACTTCCAGTGCACCGTCTCCCCGGGCCGGTAGGCGGGGCGGTCGGTGAAGGCGTAGACCCGGTCCTCGTCCTCGCCGTCGCCGGACGACCGCCACCCGCCGAGGGGCGCGAAGGCGCAGCGGTCGCCGCACCGCGCCACGGCGAGCGACGCCCCGAACGGCCCGTCGAACGACGCCAGGCCGTCGGCGTCCGCGCGGCCCGCCCGGCTGGCCCAGCGCCAGCGGACCCCTTCCCGCTCCACCGCCCACAGGCGGAACTCCGCGGACGGCGCCGCTTCGCCGGTCCGGGCATCGGCGGCGAAAAGCACGCAGCGGTCGGCGGTCCGCCCGGCCAGGGCCAGGTCGGTGACGAGGACCAGTTCCTTCGCCTCCAGGCCGTCGGCCGCGGCGGTGAGCAAATAGGCGCCCGTCGCCCGGGCGTCCTCCAGGCTGACCGCCTGCCGGGAAAGCCGGTAGGGGCCGGGGGACGCGATCTCCCCGCTCCACTCCCGGAGCTTGACCCGGGCGGACTCCCGCGCCCCGAGCAGGAAGGCGTGGAGGTCCGGCGAGGCGGTGAGGGTCTCGAAGTCGGCCGAGAGGAGGTCCAGCCGGTAGAGGGCCAGGGTGACGGGCCCGACGTTGCGGGTCTCCACCGCCGCCTCGGGGAGCGAGCCCGGCAGGAACACGTTGGAGACGTCGAGTTTCAGGACCTTGCTCTCCAGCGCCGAGAGCCGCTTCCGGGCCTCCGGGACGAAGCGGGATTCCCCCTCGCGGAACGTCTGCAGGAACTCCCGGTAGAGTTTGACGGCCGTCTCGGGGTCCGGCACGAGGTACGTCACGCCGCCGCTTGGGGGGAGGACGGTCTTCCCGTGCTCCTCGATCCACCGGGCGCGCTCGAAGAGGGCCTCGTCGCGGCGGGCGAAGGCGGGCCCAACCGCCAGGGTCGCCTCGAACTCGGGCAGGACCCGGTCCCAGTCGGCCGATGCCCCGTCCCGGCAAGCCAGGGCCAGGGAGAGGTGCGCCAGGGCGCGGTCCTCCGGGGTCTCGGCGACGGAGAGGAACCGGTCGAACTGTTCCCGGCCGATCCGCGGGCTCAGTCCGGGGTAGTCGCCGGAGTCGGACGCCACTTTGCGGACCAGGCAACGGAAACGCTCGCGGGCGGTGTCCAGGTTCTCGGTGGCCCCGGCCCAGGCGTCCATGGCCCTTCCATACCAGGACCACGGGCTTCCTCTCCACGGTCGGGCCCGGAAGGAGTCCCCCAGGGACTCGCAGGCTTCGGCCGAAACCGGGTCGCAGCCGGGGAGGTTCCAGAGGCCCATCTCGGCGTCGCCGGCCCCGGCCATCCCCAGGAGGGGCGTGTCGGCCAGGTCCTGGAGCTGCTTGCGGACCGCGTCGACGCGGGGGTAGTCCGGGGAAGGCTGCGCCAGGAGGACCCGCCACTCGGTGTCCGCCAGGCGGAAGGCCACCCAGCGGGTCTCCTCCGGCGGGACCTCCCGGGGGTCGAGCGAAGCGTAGACGGCCCGGGCTGCCGCAAAGGACTTCTCGGCGTAGAATCCTTCGGCCTCGGCCTTCCGGGCGGCGTAGTCGGCCGCACGGGCCACTGAACCGCAGGCCAGGAGGATCGAGAGGATCGCCAGCAGGAGCAGGGCCGCCCGGTTCGTGCCGTTCGTGGCACTTCTCCGGTTTTTCCCTGCCGGGGAGCAGGGGAACCCGCTGAGGCGATGAACAGCACCGGAAACGACCCCCTCGCACCGATCGGTCATGGCATTCCATCCCGCGATCATAACTCCTCCCACGGTCCGCACGCCCCGGGCGCCGGCCTCAGGTTTTCGTGTCGGTGAGCCTTCACGATGTCGAGTCTATCCGCAGTCGATCCGTTGGGGAACCGGGAAAAATGTCGGAAAGACGGGGGTCTCCCCTGCTGGAGCCTCAAATTTATTTTCTTGATTTGGAATGACTTGTAGGGGAACGCTTCCGGGATGTCCCGACGCCCGTCACAAATGTCGGGAGCGGGAACGCCCCAGGCAGTGGCGCAAGCTTCAGCTTGCGCGAGTGGACGAAAAGAGTGCCGCGGGTTCAAAGGCCGCAGACCGCCGGGCGTTCCCCCCGCGGCATCAAGCCGCGCTTATCGGCCGTTCGGCGGGGCGGGGGCGGCGCCTTCGGCGGGCTCCAGCGGGCGGGCGCAGAAGGGGCACACCTTCCAGCCCGGCGAGACAGGGGTCCGGCAGGCCGGGCAGAGGACCTGCTGGCCCCGGCCGCAGTAGGGGCAGACCACGAAGTCGCCCTGCAGGCCCCGGCCGCACTGGACGCAGACCTTCTTCACGTTGGAGCGCACGATGAGGTAGATGATGACCCCGATCAGGTTGGGGACGAAGGTGGCCACCGTGGCCCAGCACCAGGGGTCCAGGCCGCGCTTGCGGGCGTCCCGGAACACGAGGGCGGCGATGGTGGCCAGGATGCCGATGGCCAGGAAACCGGCGACGGCGAGGGCCCCCAGGAAGAACGGCCGCTCGGCACGGGACATGCTCTGCCCCACGCTGATCCTCAAGCCCGGGACCAGGTCCGGGACCAGCACCAGCGTCATGACCCCCAGGATCAGCGCCCCCACCACAATGGACAGGCCCCAGAAAACGTATTTGAACGGTGAATCGGGATGCATGGCTACCTCCTTGTTTTATCTTCTTTGACACCAACCGCATCAAACGACGGACCCGTGACCGTTTCCGCGGACCATCCGGTCGAACTCCAGCCCGATGCGGCCGACGTCCTTCCGCCAGACCCAGAGCAGGCCCATGACGCCCTGGGAAATGGCCAGCCAGAGGCTGAAGAGCAGGGCGGAGCCCAGCAGGCCGGCCCCGGAGCCCCAGATGGCCAGCAGGACCCCCAGGGAAAACAGCGCGTTCAGTGCCACGCAGGCCCCCAGGGCGGCGGCCGTCACCCGGGATGGCCGGCGGGAATGCATCGCCCGGCGGGTCCGTACCAGCAGGGCCGGGCCCGGGGGCTCCACCCGGGTGACATACGCCGAAAGGGCCGCTTCCCAGTCCGCTCGTTTCATCGCCCATCCTCCCACATCGCCTTGATCTTCGCCCGGCCGGCGGCCAGCCGGGACTTCACGGTGCCCTCCGGGACCCCCAGCATCCCGGCGATCTCGACGATTTCGAACCCGCCGAAGTAGAAGAGGAGGACCGTGGTCCGAACCGCCTCGCCCAGCGCATCCACGCACCGCCGCATGGCGCTTTCCTCCTCCGACCGCATCAGCCGCTCCTCCCCATTCTCCACCGGCGCGGGCAGCCGGGACACTTCGTCCTCCCCGTCCTCCCCGGAGCGGGTGACGAACCCCCGGACGCGTTTCCACCATCGCTGCCGCCGCCGGCACAGGTCCCGGTGCCGGTTGATGCAGAGGGTGAAGAGCCAGGGGGCGAAGCGGCGGGTCTCGTCGAAGGTGCCGATGGCCGCCACGGTCTTCACCCAGGTGTCCTGGAAAAGATCGTCCGCCTCGTCGCGGTTCCGGGCCAGGCGGAGGCAGAAGGAGAAGAGCGGGGCCCCGTGGCGCTCCATCAGTTCGGTCCAGGCTTCCCGGCTGCCGTTCCGGCACTCCCGGATGACGGCTGGGTCCTCGATCATGCCTCCTCCTCGCGCGGGGTATACGCGGGAGGGCCCTCCCGGGTTCGGTTCGACCCGGCGAATCCGGATGACGCGCCCTGAAGAGGTGGCGCAAGCTTCAGCTTGCGCGGATAGGCAAAAGGGGTGCTGCACGCGCCTGAAGGCCGCGGGACAACGCGACACCCCCGTCGCGACCCACTTCGAGGACTTGCGGCCAAGGCCGTCTTCCTTTGCGAGCCTGGCGCCCTGGCGAGAGCCGATCCGGATCGGGATCTCGCAAAGGCGCGAAGACCGCGAAGAAAACCGGATCGCCGGGGATGCGGCCTAGGAGCACGAAAGTTCGCCTTCACGGGTCGCCTCGCCTGCGGGAAAGACCTTCCGGAATTTCTCTCACGGAGGCACGGAGGCACGGAGAAGCGGCGTCTCCCATCACGGTTCGCAGGCCAGCCGCCCTCTCCTTTCCCCCGTCTCCCGCCTCCCACCGCCTCACGGCCGTCTCCCCCTCCTGCCTGTCTTCTGAATTCTGGATTCTGGATTCTGGATTCTTCGGCTGAAGCCTTCGCCCCCGCGGCCGCATCCAAAACGCGACGGAGGTGACGCATGTTCGACCAGTCCCGACCTTCCACCGCCTTCCCGCCGCTGCTGCCGGTGGTGACGGTCCTCCTGCTGTTCTCCCTCTGCGGCACGCCCACCACCGGAAACGGAGGTTTTCACGCCATGTCCGACCCCAAAGACCCGAAAAACAACAGCTGCGCGCGCCCCGCCGACGGGAAGGGCCCCGCCTGCGGGCTCCCCACCGACGACGCCGAACTGCGCCGGATCCTGACCCCCGAACAGTACCGCGTGATGAAGCGCAACGGCACCGAGCGGCCCTTCGCCAACGCGTACTGGGACAACCACGACCCCGGGATCTACGTGGACGCCCTCTCGGGCGACCCCCTCTTCGCCTCCCGGGACAAGTTCGACTCGGGCACCGGTTGGCCGAGCTTCACCCAGCCGCTCGAAAAGGGGAACGTCGCCCTGCTCGAGGACCTGAGCCTGGGCATGCGGCGGGTGGAGGTCCGGTCCGCCCGCAGCGACTCGCACCTGGGGCACGTCTTCGACGACGGCCCGGAGCCCACGGGCCTGCGCTACTGCATCAACTCCGCCTCGCTGCGCTTCGTCCCGGCGGCGGAGTTGTCGGCGCAGGGGTACGGGCGTTACGCCCCCCTCTTCGGCCTCCCCGACACCCCGCCGTCCCCGGCGCCCGCCCCGCGGGAGGAGACCGCCACGTTCGGGGCCGGGTGCTTCTGGGGGGTGGAGTCGGCCTTCCGGACCGTCCCCGGGGTGACGGACGTCGCCGTCGGCTACATGGGGGGCACGATGGCGAACCCCGGCTACCGGGAGGTCTGCACCGGCCGGACCGGCCACGCCGAGGTGGCGCAGGTGACCTTCGACCCCGCCCGGGTGTCCTACCGTCAACTGGTGGAGTTCTTCTTCCGCCTGCACGACCCCACGACCCTCAACCGCCAGGGCCCGGACGTCGGGACGCAGTACCGCTCGGAGATCTTCGTCCACACCCCGGAGCAGGAGCGCGTTGCCCGGGAGGTGCTGGGGGAACTGGCGTCGTCGCGGCGCTTCCGCTCGCCCGTGGTCACCCGGGTCACCCCCGCGGGGCCGTTCTGGCGGGCGGAGGAGTATCACCAGCGCTACTTCGAGAAGAACGGGCTCCCCTCCTGCCACCGCTTCTGACCGGCCCCCGGCGCAGCCGGGCATCCCCGCTTGTTTTCTTGTCGTTTGAAGGCTACAATTGCTGCGGTCGAAAAAGTGCCATCGCCTTCCGGGCGATGGCTCAAACAAAGGTCTTAACACCCCTTTCCCCTTCGATTTCCGACTGTTGCGAGGCCATCGCGATTGCATTCGGTACCGCCAACCCGTGGGTAAACAATGGAAACACTCAACCCGCCGAACGACCCGACCCTCCAGTCCCTGCGAAAGCGGATCGCCCCCTTCGCCGGGCCGGACCGGCGAAAGGCCCTCCTGCAGATCGCCGACACGCTGATCCCCTACCTTGCCTGCTGGGCGGCGCTGGTCTGGCTGGTCCAGCGGAAGGCCCACCCGGTGGTGATCGCCGCGACGATGGTGGTGGCGGCCTTCCTCCTGGTGCGCATCTTCATCCTCTTCCACGACTGCACCCACGGCTCCTTCTTCGCTTCCCGGGGGGCGAACACGGCCCTGGGCTACGTGACCGGCATCCTGACCTTCACGCCCTATCACCACTGGCGACACAACCACCTCGTCCACCACAACACCTGCGCGGACCTGGACCGCCGGGGCCTCGGCGACATCTCGACCCTGACCGTGGAGGAGTACCGGGCGGCGCCGGGGCTGAAGCGGCTCGGGTACCGGGTCCTGCGAACCCCCTTCTTTCTCGTCAGCGTCGGCCAGGCCTTCTTCTTCCTGGTCGCCCAGCGGTTCCCGCCGTCCCCGGGCGAAAAGCGCGAACGCCTCAGCGTGGCCTTCACCAACCTCGCCCTCGCGGCGATCCTGGGGATCGCGGCCTTCACCATCGGCCTCGGGACCTTCCTCCTCGTCCAGATCCCGATCATGGTCCTGGCCGGGGCCCTGGGCATGTGGCTCTTCTACGTCCAGCACCAGTTCGAGGGGGTCTACTGGTCCCGCCACGCGGCGTGGGACCCGTTGAAGGCGGCCCTGCAGGGGAGTTCTTTCTACCGCCTCCCCCGGGTGCTCCAGTGGTTCACGGGGAACATCGGGTTCCACCACATCCACCACGCCCTGCCCCGGATCCCGAACTACCGGCTGCAGGCCTGCTGCGAACAGACCCCGCAGCTCCGGGACGTGGCGCCCCTGACGCTGCGCGGAAGCCTGAAGTCGCTGAGCCTGAACCTGTACGACGAACAGCGGAAGAAACTGGTCAGCTTCCGCTCGCTGAAACTTCGGGAATAGGCGGTCAGGCCTGCCGGGTGGATTTCACCCCCCCCCCCCCGACCGACGGGGAGATTCGCAAGGTCCGGCCCCGATATGACGTCCCTTCCCGCTTGTCTTCGGGTTCGCCGGTGAAGTTGTCGTGGTAGCATCGGGTTTGCCGCCCCGGGCTTGGTCCGACGGGGCGCAGGATCGCCGAAGGCCCCGCGCGGGGGGAGGAGGAGCCGCATGCCGACGGTCGCGGACGCAGCGCCCTACTGGGCGAACCTGGTGGTCTGGGGCGTGGTGAACGCCGTCAACCTGCTGCAGGCGACGGGCTTCCTCTCCCGGGTCTTCACCGGGAAAATGGACGTCAACCACGTCCTGGGTTGGGGGGTCATGGCCCTGGCGGTGCCGGCCGGTGCGGCCCTGGTCGCCTTCGGGCTCGCCGGGGCGGGGTGGCTGCACCGGGCCGGCCCGGCCGCGTTCATCCTGTTCACCGTTTTCATGGCGATGGTGGACTACCTTCGGCCGATCCCGTTCCGCTCCCCGGCGCGACCGGGGATCCTCGTCCCCTTCCTCGTGCTCTTCTTCGGTTCGATCCTGCTGATGGGCCTGCCCATGTACCGCCTTAACCGGGGTCTTTGGCTGGTCACGGCGGTCACCTCGGCCCTGCTGCTGATCTCCATGTGCGTGGCCATGCGCCGGGGGGTGGCCTGACCCGGCGAAGCGGTGGCCCCCTCTCGATGGAAAGGCGGGTCTTCTGCCTGTCAGGGTCGCCGATCGTCCTCCTCCGTCTTCCCCCAACCCGGAGAAACCGGAAAAGGAACCCCGAGATACACGGAAAACACGAACGGGATTCCGGGGCCGGTGCAGGATGTTCAAGGCAGCCGCGATTCACCGGGCCGGATGCTAATCCCCTTCAGCCTAAACCGCTAAAAGCCTGTATCAACCACGAACCACACGAACCACACGAACAAAGAGGGCAGGGGAAAGAAGACCGGAGACCGGGGATGGCGTCGGGTCGATTCACGATGATCTGAGCCGACTCTTCTCCGTGCCTCTGTGCCTTGGCGAGAGACACTCCGGAAGGCTCTCTCACGGAGACGCAGAGGCGCGGGGAAGACGCAGCCGGGATCGACAGCATGTCGGTAGAAAACCCCGGAATCAGCCGCCCCCAGCCCCGCCAGGGGCGCGATGACGGTAGCAAAGCCCGAAACCAGCCGCCCCCAGCCGCGCCAGGGGCGCCATGATTCTGCCCGGCTGCCTGGACGACCGGCATCGGGTCCCTGCGGGGCCGATTTCGGCTGCGGCTTGTCCCGGTTACCGACCTCTCGCCCCTGGCGGGGCTCCGGCCATTTCTGCCCCTTGTCCTCTCTACCGACATTGGGCCCCTGCGGTGCCGAGGGCTTGACGGAGTCACGGTTTCCCTTTACCGGTAAACGCTCTCCGGCGCCCCGCCGGGGCGCGAGGGGAACAAAACCCGCCGTCTCCCGGCGGGAATACCCCCTGCCGGGGGAACACCCGCCGGCTAATTTCTTTAATCCCTTCGGGATTCAGAAAGCATCATTTTCAAACCATTTTATTGCAATGTCTTGCAAGCGCTTTCCAGACAGAAGGCAGCCGCTGAAGCGCCTGGGAACCCCTCCATTTCTCCGTAAACCGGCGCAAGGTCGGCGGAGCTTGAACGGGGCCCCAATCCGGAGTATAGTATAATGCTCCCCAGAATCTGGACAGAGGGTTAAGTTAAAATTCGAGGGCAGGAAGTCAAGAAAGGAGCGAGCAAGATGGGAGGAGTGAGACGGCGGCACAGTCCGGAGTTCAAGGCGAAAGTGG
>JAGNHB010000067.1 GCA_018001935.1 Acidobacteriota bacterium | reverse complement strand
CCCCCGGGCCCGCCCCCCATGCCGGCCCCCGGCTACGGCGCCGCCCCGTACGCCCCCCCGGCGTACACCCCGCCCATGGCAGCCCCGAAGAAGGGGAAGGGCGGCATGGTGTTCCTCATCGTCTTCCTCGTTCTCCTGCTGGGCGGCGGCGGCTTCTCCCTGTGGTACTTCGTGTTCCGCGACAAGGGGGTCCCGGCGACGTCCGACGGCAAGCCCTCCGCTTCGACCACCTCCACGGCCAGCGTGACCATCCCCGGCCCCACCGGGGCCATGACGGGCGCGACCAGCCCCCTGCCGCCCGAAACGGGGACCCTGACCGGGGAGGACCAGCCCTTGATCGACCCGGTGACCGGGCAGCCCGTCGGCGGGCCCCTCCCGGGCACGACCGGCCCCTCGACCCCCGGGACCGTGACGCCCGGGACCCCGACACCCGGCCGCCGGCCGGTCGCCGCCTCCGGGCAGCCCGCGACGCCTGCCGGGACGTCACCCGTCACCCCCGTCACCCCGGCGACGCCCTCGACGCCCCCGCCGGTCCAGGAGTCCCCCTACGCCAGCATCAAGGTCGACGCCAGCGCCCTCCGCCTCCCGGGGATGAATGCCATGATCTCCGTCACCATCGGGAGCGGTTCCCGCAACTTCGGGGGCGTGTCCGCCACCCTCCAGTCCGAGAAGGGCTCCCAGCCCTACAGCGTGACGGTGATCTACACCAACGCCACCACGGGCGAGCGGGAACAGACCTACTCCGGGTCGGGGAACGTCCGCATCAACTACGCCGACCAGACGGTCGTCATTCGACGTCGGGGGGAATCCCTGACCATCAACTAGGAGGGACGACATGGAACCCTTGAAGCGGATCCTGGCCAACATCGTCAAGGAATCGGCAGGTGTCGACTACGAGAAGGTGTTCCAGGAGGTCATCTCGATGCTCCACGGGGAGCTGTGCCGGTTGATGACGGTGCGGGACGACGAGGTGGCCGTCCTGCTCCTCGACAAGATGAACAACGTGCGCTTTCTCCGGCCCAAGTACCTGGAGAAGGCGGGGTTCATCCCCTACAGCTACACCCGGGCGTTCGTCGTCAAGGTCATGCAGACCCGCTCCGTCGGCATCGACAACCGGTTCCACAGCACCCAGCACCTGAGCCTCTTCGAGGATTTCAAGAAGAACAACCCCAACCAGATCCCCATCCAGAAGATGCTCTGCGTTCCCCTGATCCGCGGGGAGACCCACTCGTTCGGGGCGGTGCAGCTCAGCCGGAAGGGCCTCACCCCGGAGAAAGCCGGCCCCGACTGGCGGGAGACGGACGGTGAGCGGGTCTTCGAGTTCCTCCAGCCGCTCAGCGACAACCTCTACATCCTCTGCAAGCACGCCGGCATCGTCTGAGCCTTCGGAGTGCGGCGCGAGTCCTCGAGCTGCCGCTTTTGCCCGTTCAACGGTCATCGGGTCTGCCGCCCAGACATCAGAAATGGTTTTGGCCCTCGTGAATACGATATAACGACGCCGCCTTCGCCCCCGGTTCCCCTCCCCCGCCTGTCCGGCGTCATCGATCCAAAGCGCCGCCACGTCATCTCGCCATCGGCCTGGAGGAGTCGAACCGCCGTGACGGCGCACGCCAAAACCATTTACCGCGCTGGCCGAGGGCGATATAATAACCTGTTTCGACGGGCTTCCGGGGACATTTTCCGGACATGAAACCCCTATCCCGACACCGGATGCGCTCATGAAACAGGCGGAAAACCCGAACCTCGAAAAAGCCCGCCAGGTGCGCCGGATGTTCGACGGCATCGCCCGCCGCTACGACCTCCTCAACCACCTGCTCAGCGCCGGCGCGGACATCGCCTGGCGGAAGGCCTCCGTCCGCCGCCTGGCCCGGGCCGGTCTCCCCCTGCCGCGCCGGATCCTCGACCTGTGCTGCGGCACCGGCGATTTCGCCTTCGAGGCCGCCCGCCTCGGCCCGGTCACCGCCGCCGACTTCTCCCTGCCCATGCTGGACATCGCCGCTCGCAAGGCCCGGGACCGCACCCTGGGCGGCCGGGTCCGATTCCTGGCCGCGGACGCCCTCCAGCTCCCGTTTCCCGACGCCACGTTCGCCGCCGTGACGGTGGCGTTCGGCGTCCGGAACTACGCCGACCTTCCGGCGGGGCTCGCCGAGATGCACCGGGTCCTGTGCCCGGGCGGTGTGGCCGGCATCCTGGAACTGTCCCGCCCGTGGCTCCCGGGGTTCGGCGTCCTGTTCCGGCTCTGGTTCCACGGCGTTGCACCGCGGATCGGCCGGCGGGTCTCCGGCGATCCGGCGGCCTACACGTACCTGCCGGCATCGGTGGACGCCTTCCCGCCCCCCCGGGTGATGGCCGAACGGATGGAAGCGGCCGGTTTCCGCCGCGTCCGCTTCCGCCGCTTCCTCTTCGGTGTGGCGGTGTTCTATACGGGGGTGCGGCCGTGAACCCCTGGCGTTTCGTCGAGGCCCATTTCGCCGGGAAGCTGCCCCCCGCGGGGCAGCCGCTGACGGTGGAAGGGCTCCCGGAGACCCTCCAGCCCCTGGCGGTCGCGGTGCTCTCCCGGCTGTCGGAAGGCCCCGTGCTCCTGCTGGCCCCCGACGCCGACACCGCGGACCAGGTGGCGCTGCAGGCCCGGTGGCACCTCCAGGCCGCCGGCGAGGACCCCGAGGGGGTTGCCCGGTTCCCTGCCCTGGACGTGGAGCCCTACCGCGGCCTGTCGCCACACCCCCGTCTCTTGGAAGAGCGCTGCGAGACCCTCTGGCGCCTGCTGGACGGGGGCGTCCGCGTCCTGGCCACCACCCCCGCCGCCCTGCTGGACCGCCTGCCGTCACCCGACGACTTCCTCGGCCGGGTCCTGGAGATCCGGGTCAACCGGGACTACTCCCTCCCCGACCTCCGCGCCCGGCTGGTCCGGATGGGCTACTCCGCAGAGGACCCGGTCACCGAGGTGGGGGAGTTCGCCGTGCGCGGCGGCATGATGGACGTGTTTCCGCCCGGGGCGAAGAACCCCTACCGCTTCGACTTCTTCGGCGACTGCGTCGAGTCGGTCCGCCTCTTCGACCCCGAGACCCAGCGCTCCCTGGGGGCCGTGGACCGGGTCACGCTGCTCCCCCTGACCCATTTCCCGGTGGGCGAGGTGTCGCCGGAGGCCCTCCTCGCCCCCCTGGAGAGCCGTTTCGGGGACCCCGGCTTCCTCCCGGCGCTCACGGAGATCCGCGACCAGCTCGAGGCCGGCGCCTTCCCCGCCGGGGGGGAGTTCCTCCTGGGCCTCGTGGCCTCCCAGGCGTCCTCGCTCCTGGACTACCTTGACCGGGCGCCCGGGCTGGTCCTCGACCTCGCCGGCACGGCGGCGGACGGCCTTGAAAAGGCTCACGAAACCCTGGAGCGTGAGTACGCCGCGGCCCTGGAGCGCGGTCATCCCGCCCTGGCGCCCGACGCTCACGCGCATGCGCCCGCCAGGGTGGCCGCCCGTCTTGCCGCCGCTCCCCTCGTTAGGTTCCCCGCCTTCGCCGACGGGGCCGAAGCGCCCGTCTCCCTTCGGGGGACGGCCACGTCGTCCTTCCTCGGGGACTTCACCGGCCTGGTGCGCTACCTCGCGGGGACGAAGGAGCACGTGCTCTTCGTGCTCTCGTCCGAGGGGCGGTGCGCCCGCATCCACCACCTCCTGGAAGAGTACGAGGTCCCCCACACCTGGAAAGCGGGCTTCCGCTGGGAGGAGATGGACCTCTCCGGCGCCCGGCGGGTGGTGATCGCCCAGGGGCCCCTGGAGCGGGGGTTCCGGCTCCCCGGGGCCTCGCTGGCGGTCCTGGGGTCCTACGACATCTTCCCCCGGACCGCCCCGTCCCGGCGCGAGGCCCCCCGGTCCAGCCGTGCCTCCGCCTTCTTCTCCGACTTCCGGGAACTGAAGCCCGGGGACTACGTGGTGCACCTCGACCACGGCGTCGGGGTCTTCCGGGGGCTCGAGAAGATCGCCGCCGCGGGGGTGGAGCAGGAGTTCGCCCTCCTGGAGTACGCCGACCGGGCGCGGGTCTACATCCCCGTGGAGCGCATGGACCTGCTCCAGAAGTACACCGGCGCGGAGGGGGCGCCGCCCGCCGTGGACCGGCTCGGGGGGACGGCCTGGAAGAAGAGCCGGGCGAAGATCAAGAAGGCCGTCCGGGAGATGGCTGACGAGCTGATCAAGCTCTACGCGCGGCGCACGGTGGCCGAGGGGCACCCCTTCCCGCCCGACGACCACTGGATGCGGGAGTTCGAGGACATGTTCGAGCACGAGCCCACCGCCGACCAGCTCCGGGCGGTGGCGGAGATCAAGCGGGACATGGAGTCGCCCCGACCCATGGACCGCCTGCTGTGCGGCGACGTGGGCTACGGCAAGACGGAGGTGGCCATGCGGGCCGTCTTCAAGGCCGTCAGCGCCGGCAAGCAGGTGGCCGTGCTCACGCCCACCACCGTCCTCGCCTTTCAGCACTACAACACCTTCCTGGGCCGCTTCGCCTCCTTCCCCTTCCGCATCGAGCTGGTCAGCCGCTTCCGCCGGCCCGAGCAGGTGCGGGACACCCTCAAGGACCTGGCGGCAGGGAAGGTGGACGTCGTCATCGGCACCCACCGCCTGCTCTCGAAGGACGTGGCCTTCCAGGACCTGGGGCTCCTGGTGGTGGACGAGGAGCAGCGCTTCGGCGTCACCCACAAGGAGCGGATCAAGACCATGCGCGCCGAGGTGGACGTGCTCACCCTCTCGGCGACCCCCATCCCCCGCACCCTCTACATGACCCTCTCGGGGATCCGGGATGTCTCCGTCATCGAGACGCCGCCCAAGGACCGCCTCTCCATCCAGACCCAGGTGATGAAGCACTCCGACGACGCGGTGGCCGAGGCGATCACCCGGGAACTGACCCGCGGCGGGCAGGTCTACTTCGTCCACAACCGGGTGGAGTCCATCCACGCGCGGGCCGACCGGGTCCGGCAGCTCGTCCCGGAGGCGCGGATCGGCGTCGCCCACGGCCAGATGGCGGAGAAGGAGCTGGAGAAGGTCATCCTCGACTTCATGCTGCACCGCTTCGACGTTCTGGTGAGCACCACCATCATCGAGAACGGGATCGACATCCCCCTGGTGAACACCATCGTGGTCAACAAGGCCCACATGTTCGGCCTGGCCCAGCTCTACCAGCTCCGCGGGCGCGTGGGCCGCTCCAACCGCCGGGCCTACGCCCTCCTCCTGGTACCCACTTTCGACGACCTCTCCGAGACGGCGAGACGGCGGCTGGCCGCCATCCGCGACTTCACCGAACTGGGCTCGGGGTTCCGCCTGGCCGCCCTGGACCTGGAGATCCGGGGCGCGGGAAACGTGCTGGGGGCCGAGCAGCACGGCCACATGATGACGGTGGGCTTCGAGACCTACTGCCGCCTGATGGAGGAGGCGGTGAAGGAGATCCGCGGCGAGGCGTACGTGGCGCCCGAGGCCCTCAACATCCAGCTCCAGGTGCGCCTGCGCATCCCCGAGACCTACATCGCCCAGGAGGGGCTGCGCCTCCAGCTCTACAAGCGGATCGCCTCCACGGGCGACGAGGTGTCCCTCGCCGGCCTCCAGGCGGAGGTCCGGGACCGCTACGGCCCCTTCCCCGAGGTGGTGGAGTGGCTCTTCGACTACGCCCGCCTCAAGGCACGGGCGATGCGGATGAATATCCCCGCCATCGTGCGCCGGCAGGACACCTTCCGGATCCAGCTCTCCCGCGACTCGAGGGTGAACCCCGAGGCCATCGTCCGGAAGGTCCAGGCCGGCGCGCCGCTGGCCTTCTCGCCGGAGGGCGTCCTGACGGCGACCCTGCCGTTCTCCACCGTCCCGGAGATGTTCGACGCCCTCGGCCGCCTCCTGGACGAGCTGTCCCCGCCCCTTGAATTTTCATGCCTTGTCCGATAAACTGGATTTGAACCGTTCGCGGAAAAAAGGGTTCCAATCCTTGGGACGGTACGTCGGGAGGAAACATGCGCCATGGGCTCCGCTGGGTGTTGGTTCTCTGCACGGTGTGGGCGACCGCTGGGGCCTTGGCGGCCCTGAACCGGTACGACGCCCGGAAGGCGATCCTGTCCATGCCGGATCTCTCCCCGGGAAAGAAGGACGTGGACGTGGTCAGCGTCTCCCAGATGGGGGGGCAGGCCACGGCGGAGGTCCGCCTGAACGTCAGCCTGATGATGACGAAGAAAGGCGGCGGCTGGGAGGTCAGCGAAGTCCGCATGCCGGACGGCGGCTGGGAAAAGGTCCCCGTCCTCCGGTCCGCCCTGAAGGACCTG
The DNA here is from genome assembly GCA_018001935.1 of Acidobacteriota bacterium. NCBI lineage: Bacteria > Pseudomonadati > Acidobacteriota > Acidobacteriota bacterium. Next base: position 23,177 of record JAGNHB010000067.1, on the reverse strand, counting down.
CGGACCATCGAGACGCGCCGGGCGATGCTGGAACTGGTGGCGGCCTTGCTGCTGCGGTTCCGCGAGACGGGGGATTTTCCGAAAACGGGCGACATCACCGCCCTCAACGACCTCCTGTGCCCGGCCCACCTGGACCACCCGGTGGCCTTCGACGCCTGGACCACCCCGCTCCGGTACCACGGGGAGGACGGCGCCCACTACCGGATCCGGTCCGCCGGGCCGGACCGGAAGTGGGGGACCCCCGACGACATCGAACTCCAGGACGGGCGCTTCGCCGAGCCCGCCCGCTGACCGGCGGACACGGTTCGCCACCGGCGAAATCCCAGAGTCCCGGCCAGGGCCCCGGCCGGGCGGCACGCCACGGGGCCGGGCCGGAAGGAGGCTGTCATGAGGAGATCGGCGATACTCCGGCTGTTGTCGGTGCTGGCCCTGTCGGCGGCCTGGGCGGGGTCTTTCCCCGCGCAGAACGACCCCGAGGCCGTTCATCGTGATTACGGGCGCCTGATCAGCGCGGGCATGGGGTTCCAGAACGGGTACCTGGACGGGTACGACCTGGGCGTCGGCGACGCGAAATTCCGCGGCCGGTCCGACATCCAGACGAGCCCCCTCTACCAGAAGGCGGACCGCGGGTATTCCGACAAGTGGCGCTACGCGGTGGTTTATCAGCGGGCCTACCGGGAGGGTTTTGCCCGGGGATACGCCGAGGGGTACGCCGGCCGGCAAAACCTCCTGATCGACCGGTTCTACGAACTCGAGGAGGACCTCCAGACCGTCCAGACCCCGTCCGGTCCCGAGCCGCCGCCCCCGTCACGGGGGCCGGTCATCATCCCCGCGGGGACGCGGATCCTGCTCGAGCTGCAGGAGTACCTCTCCACCCGGAACGTCGGGCGCGGCGACCCCTTCGCCGCCATCGTCGTCCGGGACGTTTACGTGGGCAACGCCCTGGCGGTCCCCGAGACCACCGTGGTCAACGGCCGGGTAGGGCGGGTGGTCCGTCCCGGGCGGGCCGGCGCGCGCGCGGAACTCAACCTGGAGTTCGAATCCTTCAAGTTCCCCTCCGGCGAGGAGATCCTGCTGGCCGCCACGCTGTCGGGCGTGGGGAGTTCGGAGGGGTCGGTCAAGGACGTGGAGGGGACCGTCCAGGGCAAGGGCACCGCCGGGCGCGACGCCGCCACCGTGGCGGGGACCTCCGCGGGGGGGGCCGTCATCGGCGGCATCGCCGGCGGCGGGAAGGGGGCGGGGATCGGCGCCCTGGTGGGCGGCCTCATCGGCCTGGCAGGCGCCCTCAGCAGCAAGGGCCGCGACATTGAGCTTCCCAAGGGGACCTTCGTCGAGATCACCCTGGACGAGGACCTCAAGATCGACCACGCCCCGGTTCGGGAGCGGGAGCTTCCCGACCCCGACCACCCGGACGGGCGGGAAACGGATCGGGACCTTCCTCCCGACGGCGAACAGACGGAATAAACGTACGCGCCGCCTGCCGGGCGGCGCACGGGGAGAGAAAGCCGAGGGTTGAGGGCGCCTTCCGGCAGAAGGCGCCTACAAGCTTGCCCGACATCGGCGAAAGCCTTGAATATTTTTTCGGTGGAGATGCGATGAAAATAAAAACCCTGTTCCTTCCCGTCTTGCTCATCCTGGCCTTTTCCTGCGCCGTTGCCCAGGAAACCAAACCGGCTCAGACTTCCGCCGGATCCGGTGCGTCCGAACCGGCGGCGGCAGCGACGGGATCCGGCAAGGGCCCGGCGCTTGCGGACCTTTACCGGCAGATCGACCCCCTGGAAATCCCCGACAACCCCATCAAGCTGATCGGCGAGGACTGGATGCTGATCACCGCCGGGACCCCGGAGAAGTTCAACAGCATGACCGCCAGCTGGGGCGGGTACGGCGTGTGGAAGAACCCCGTCGCCTTCATCCTGGTCCACCCGGACCGCTACACCTTCCAGTTCCTCGAGAAGGAGGAGCACTTCACCCTCTCCTTCTTCGACCCCGCGAAGTACCGGGACCCGCTCCTGCGGATCTTCGGCCGCAAGTCGGGCCGCGACACCGACAAGGTCAGGGAGAGCGGTTTTCACCCGCTCTTCACGAACCCGGGCATGGCCTACACCGAGGCCCGGATGATCATCATCTGCAAGAAGAAGTTTTCCGCCCCCACCCGCGCCGAGGGCAACGCCCACAAGCTCTACCTCGGCGAGATCGTCTCGGTCTGGGTCCGGAAGGCGGAATGATGTACGCGCCGCCTGCCGGGCGGCGCAAGGTCCAGCCTTTCCGCAACGTCAGCCCGATCCGGTCGTTGCAAACGATGGCCGGAGGATAAGGTGGTCAACCGAACGAATCCGGGATGACCCAGAGTTATAAGCCCAATATTGATGACCCCGCAAAAAGTCGCGAAAGGGAGATTTCCCGCGAATAACACGAATATACGCGAATTTATAACACGAATAATATCTATTGATTGTTGATTTCTGATTCGCGTTCATTCACGTGATTCGCGGGCATAAAAGACTTTTTGCGGGGGCGTCATATTTGATTGGATCAAAATCTTTATGTTTCTTCTCCGTGCCTTCGTGTGAGATTCTGGTCCGGGCTTTCTACGGGGATGAGAATTTGTATAACTGCCTTTTCTACAAATATTTCACCCCTGACGGGGTGAGGACGCAGAGGGCACGATCCCGGTGGGGCGAAGACGCAGAGGGCATGATCCTGACAGGGTGGGGACGCGGCGTACACGATCCTGGCGCGGTGAAGACACGAAAGGCAGCGATCCGCACAGGGCAAAAGAGTGGTGGGCGCGATTCAGGTTCAGGTTAGGTCCGGCGAGTGCGGATGCACCCTGGAGGGGTGCCGGAACCCTCCCGGCTTCCCGCCCGGGGCGCAGGACCAAAGCACCCGAGTATCCGCCTTCCGCGTCGTGACCGGCCGCGTGACGCGGTAAAACCCGGGTCGCACCCCCCCCCGGCGTGTCGGCGGGAGATCACCGCCCGGCCGGGTGGCCGACGGGGATGAGATAGAGGGGCGTCTCCGAGGGGGGCAGGGCAAACACCTTCCGCATGGCGCCGTCGTCGAAGGCCCCGACCGCGGTGGTGCCGAGGCCGAGGGTGAGGGCTTGCAGCATCAGGCCCTGGGCGGCCCAGAGGAGCTGGGAAACCTGCTGGAGGGTGAGGGGGCGGGCGGTGTCGAAGGAGCGGACCGAGCGGAGGACCTGGAGGGTGCTTTCCAGGGTGAGGGCCCCGCGGGTGTCCGGCGACGGCAGGGACACGGGGCCCTTTTCCCCCGGGCCGGCACAGGCGATGGCGCAGAGCAGGGTGGGGATCATGGCGGCGACCAACCTTTCACGAAGCAAGTTCACGTAAAGCCCTCTTGAATTCAGTGCTGGACAGATCGCGGCGGTACCGGGCCGGGATACCGTGGCCGGAGTTCAGCCGGCGCGCCACGCCGTGCACCCCGGGAGCCTTCCGGATCGGCGGGGGCAGCGGAAAAGCATCTCAGAACCCCCTGTTCCCGGGATTTCCCCCCTTCGGGCTCCGCCGGCGGTGGTGCCGGAGCAGCTCGAGGAGTTCCGGGTGGTCCCGCAGGGCCCGTTCCACCTCGGAGTCCCCATCCGGTGAGCCCGCAGCCGGCCCGCCCGCGGGGAGGTGGGCCTGGACGACCTGGTCCATGACCTCGTAGGCCGCCAGGGCGAGCGGGTGAATCTGCCCCATGGCCTTCAGGTGCCTTTCCACGGTCCGCCGATCGCCCCGTACCGCCGGGCCCGTCAGGGCCTGCCGGGGGTCGGGCGCCTGGTCCAGGTTCCGGAGCGCGTTCCGGGCCAGGTCCAGGAACCCTTGCCAGACCTCGTCCCGGATCCCGTCGGGGAACCGGCGGATGCCGTCGTGGCACAGGACCATCAGTCCGGCCACGTGGCTGCAGGCGAGGGTGCAGAGGGCGTGGTAGAGGACCTTGAGCTCGCGGGGGAGGTGGAAGGGGCGGGCGCCCAGGAGCCGGGCGAGGCGCTCTCCGGTTTCCACGGCGACGGCGTCTCCCTCCACGGCGACGCGGATGCCGTCGAAATGGTCGTCCCCCGGTTCGGGGAAGGTCTGGAGGGGGTGCCAGGAGCCGACGTGGCAACCGGTCTCCCGGAAGGGGTCGAGCTCGGCGGCGCAGAGCGCCCCCGACGGGTGCAGGACCACCGCCCCGGGTCGGAAGCGGCCGGTGAATTCGCGGGACAGCCGGCGGGCGGTGGGACGGAGGGCGTCGTCGGGGACGCAGAGCACCATCAGCCCGATGGACTCCCGGTCACCCGGCAGGTGGCTGTTCGTCCGCCCGGCCTTTCCCTTCGGGGGATGCCCGGGCAGGAGCACGGTGGCGGCGCCCGCCGAGGCCAGGGCCGAGGCCAGGCTGTTGCCGACCCGCCCGCGCCCGACGATGACCACCGGGTCGGGGAAGGGCGCGGGAACACCCGGGGCGTGGTTGCGGGGTCCGGCTCGCATCACTGGACGCTGAGGAGGATGTTGTCGATGAGCCGGGTGGAGCCGACGTAGACCGCGAGGGCCGCCAGGGCCTCGCCCTTGAGGGTCTTCACCGGTTCGAGCTCGACGGTGTCCACGATCTCGACGTAATCGACGCGGGCCAGCGGTTCGGCGGCGATGAGCCTCCGCATCTCGCCGACGATGACGCCGGCGTCCCGGACCCCTTCCATCACCAGGGTCGCCGCCCGGCAGAGGCTGCGGTGCAAAACCGTCGCTGCAGCCCGTTCAGCGGGTTTCAGGTAGACGTTGCGGGAACTCATGGCCAGACCGTCGGACTCCCGGACGATGGGGCAGACGCGGATATCGACGGGGAAGTTGAGGTCCTTGACCATCTTGCGGATGATGATGGCCTGCTGGGCGTCCTTCTGCCCGAAGAAGGCGACGTGGGGCGCGGTGATGGAGAAAAGCTTGGCCACCACCGTGGTCACGCCCCGGAAATGGCCCGGCCGGCTGGCGCCGCAGAGCTTCCCGGAGAGTCCCTCGACCTCGATGAACGTCTCGAACTCCCGGGGGTAGATCTCCTCCGGCGTGGGGGCGAAGATGTAGTCCACTTCCAGGCGGGTGAGGAGGTCCACGTCGTGGGACAGGGTTCGGGGGTACTTTTCCAGGTCCTCGCTGGGGCCGAACTGGGCGGGGTTCACGAAGATGGACACCACCACCGTGTCCGAGACACCCGCGGCGCGTCGGACCAGCGAGAGGTGCCCCTCGTGGAGGGCGCCCATGGTGGGGATGAATCCGATGCGGTGTCCGAGGGTCCGCTCCTTGCGGAGGACCTCCTTAAACCGGTTGGTCTTGGTGATCACTTCCATGGCGACGTTCCATGTCCTCCTTGACGGACGCATCCAGGCAGAAAGACTCCTGCAACGAGGGGAAAGCACCCGCGCGAACGTCCTCCACGTACTGCCGGAGAGCGGCCCCGGCGATCTCGCCGAGCTTCGCGTAGGTGCGGACGAAACGGTAATCCATCGCGGGGTTCAGGCCGAGCATGTCGTGGAAGACCAGGATCTGGCCGTCGCAGGCGGGGCCGGCGCCGATGCCGATGGTGGGGATGCCGACGGTGCGGGTGATCCGGTCGGCCACCTCCCAGGGGATGCACTCCAGGACCAGGGCGAAACAGCCCGCGCCCTCGAGGGCCCGGGCGTCCTCAATCAGGCCGTCGATCTGGTCGTTGCGCTTCCCCTGCACCCGGTAGCCCCCGAACCGGTTCACCGACTGCGGTGTCAGCCCGAGGTGGCCCATCACGGGAACCTCGCTGTCCAGGACCGCCCGGATGGCGGGGAGCCGGACCCGCCCCCCCTCGATCTTCACCGCCTCGGCCCGCCCCTCCTTGACCAGGCGAACGGCATTGCCGGCGGTTTCGAAGGGTGAGCCGTGAAAGGAGCCGAAGGGCATGTCGGCCACCCGGAGGGCGGACCGTACGGCGCGGCTGACACAGCGACAGTGGTAGATCACGTCTTCGAGGGTGACCCGGAGGGTGTTCTCCTCGCCCTGGACCACCATGCCCAGGGAATCACCGACGAGAACGACGTCCATGTCGGCGTCGTCCACCAGCCGGGCCGAGGAGATGTCGTAGGCGGTGAGCGCGGCGATCCGTTCCCCGCGCGTTTTTTTCTCGATGATGCCGGCGGCGGTCCGTTTGCGTCCCACCAAACACCTCGCGATCCCGGATTTCCTTCGGCCTGCCGCCGGGGATACCGGCGTACCCCCTCCGTGGCCGGGCGCTTCCCCGTTGGCTGTTCCCGAAGCGCCTCGCCGGACCGGGATGCCGGGTGAAACAGGTCGGAGTATACGCTCGTGACAACGAAAAATCAACAAGGCTTCAGGGCGGCCCCGGGGCTCCGAGCACGAGGTCGGGGTGAACGACGACCGTTCCGTCGCCGCGGGCCCCCACGGTCCCGAGGGCCACCAGGCGGCCGTCCGGGTCGAACAGCCGGGCCCGCGACCCGTCCGGAAGCGGCGCCGCCACCGCCACCGGGTTGCCGTGGGCGGCCCGCCGGGCGTCGTCCTCCCCGCAGTCCAGCCGGGGGAATTCGTCCAGGAGGCTCTCCAGCGGGAGCAACCGCCGGGTGGCGAGGGAGGGGTCCGCCTCGACGGCGTCCAGGGCAGCCGCGTCGGCGAGGGTGAACGGGCCGGTCCGGACCCGCCGGAGGGCGGCGAGGTGGGCGCCCGACCCCGACCGCTCGCCCAGTTCGTGGGCCAGGGAGCGCACGTAGGTTCCCGAGGAGCAGTGGACGCGGAAGGTGAGCACCGGCGAGGCCCAGTGGAGGTCGCCGACGGCGTACACCTCCACGGTCCGGACCTTTTCGGGGCAGTCCAGCCCGCGGCGGGCGTAGTAGTAGCCGGGTTTGCCCTTCCACTTGGCGGCGGAGAAGGCGGGGACCCGGATTTCCCGCCGCCCGGCGAGTTCCCGGGCCAGGGCAAAGAGGCGCTCCGGGTCCGCGGGGGCGGGCCGGGGCGCGGCGTCCGGCTGACCGTCCGCATCCCAGGTGTCAGTGGACCACCCGAACCGGACGGACGCCAGGTACTCCTTGTCTTTCCCCAGGTAGAAGCCGGAGAGCCGGGTCGCCGTCCCGACCAGGACGGGAAGGACCCCGGTGGCGAGCGGGTCAAGGGTCCCCGCGTGGCCGATTTTCCGGCGGCCCAGGACGCGCTTCAGCCGGCTCAGCACGCCGTTCGATGACACGCCGGTCGGTTTGTCCACAATCAGGATACCGTTCATCTGCCCCGCTAAAAAAATTCAAAATTGCGTTTGCATTCAGGGGCCGCTGTGCTATAATCCGGCCGTGGCGGACAAAAACACAAGAAAACATTATTAATCGGGTTTTTGACGAAATCAATACATTACGGAGGTTTGTGATGAATCGTAAGAGCTTTTTCCTGATCTCCCTTCTGGCGATTCTGGCCTTGGTCATGGTTTCCGGCTGCGCCACCAAGAAGTGGGTTCGCCAGGAAGTCAACGAGTCCGAGAAGAAGACGGAACAGAAGATCGAGGCCGGCGACCAGAAGCTGCAGGGCCAGATCAACGAGCTGTCTGCGCTGAACAAGCAGCTCAACTCCAAGATCGAGCAGGTCAACGACAAGGCCGAGCGCGCCGATGCCAAGGCCGAAGAAGCCAAGGGCATCGGGATGGACGCCAAGCGCACCGCCGAGGGCGCCGTCCAGAACGTGAACGAGCTGCGCGTGAAGTTCGACAACCGCAACAACTTCACCGTCGTCGACACCAAGACCGTCTGGTTCGACCTCAACAAGCACGCGCTGAAGGCCGACGGTGAGAAGACCCTGGACGACGTGCTGCGCATCGTGGCCGGCAACAAGAACACCATCGTCGTCCTGGAAGGCTTCACCTGCGAACTGGGGGACAAGGAATACAACTACAACCTCAGCGAGAAGCGCGTCCTGTCCGTGAAGCGGTACCTGGTGGAGAAGAACCTCGACCTCAACCGCATCTACAACCTCGGCCTCGGCGAGAACAACCCCGTGGGCGACAACAAGACCAAGGCGGGCCGCGAGCAGAACCGCCGCGTGGTCATCCAGGTCCTCGAAGTCAAGTAAGGCTTCCCGCGTTTTGCAGGCCGGAGATCATCTCCGGCCTTTTTTTTTGGCAAAGCCGCTGAAATTATTTATTGACAAACGGCTTAAACTCTGGTACGTTTTGATCAACTATGAAACTCGTGCGTTGAGGTGGACATGAGAAACAAGTTGGGTGCTTTCATTACATGCCTCGCTCTCATGGGATTCCTGACCTGGATCGTCTGCGCGCAGGAAAACCTCGAGCAAGCGGTCCAACCGGAGAAGAAGGTCAAGAAAGTGGCCAAGAAAGCCCCGGTGCCGCCGGAGGTCAAGCTGATCGACTGGTCGAAGATCCCGTCCAAGAAGCAGAAAAGCAAGCCTGTGCGCCAGCCCGATGGGCGGCTCTCCCCGAACACCACGCCCGCGTTCCCGAACGATGCGCAGAAGTACGACGTGGTCAAGGGCGACACCCTGTGGCGGATTTCCGGCGAGTACCTGACGAGCTGCTACCTCTGGCCCAACCTGTGGGAAAAGAACATGCACGTCAAGAACCCTCACTGGATCTACCCCGGCGACCAGTTGCTGGTGGGGACGGTGAAGCTGGTCGACCGGGCCCCGGAGGCGGTGGTCGAGGAACGGCCCATCTGCGAGCGGACCTCCCCCTTCAAGGACGCCCTGGAGCGCCTGAAGGCCGGGGTCAAGAAGGAGGAGGAGGCCCAGCAGCTTCGCCTGACCGTTGATCGCGTGGAAGCTTTCTACGGGATGAGCAAGGAGCTGTACGGGACCGGCGTGGTCTACGATCACTGCCCCAAGTTCAAGATGTTCATCGTGGGGGCGGAGAACGAGGATTCCATGCGCAACCTTCCCCAGGGCCAGGTGGTTTACATCAACCAGGGCAAGGACGACGTCAAGGTCGGGGACCGGTTCTCGGTGATCCGCTCCGCCGGCGAGATCCGTCACCCGGAGAAGGGGTACAAGGTCGGCTACTACTTCAAGCAGTTGGGGACCGTCAAGGTCCTCATCACCCGGGACAAGCACTCGGTCGCGGTCATCGACTGGTCCGCCCAGCCGCTGTACATCGGCGACGCCCTGGTTCCCTTCAAGGACCATGACCTGATCAAGAAGGACTTCGGTGCGGAAGCGAAGTTCACGCCCCTGGGGAAGGACTTCCTCACGAGCGGCAAGGAGATCAAGGAGTACGTCCGCTTCACGACCGACAACGACAAACCCAAGGGCCGGGTGGTCTTCATCGAGGACAAGTGCCGGGTCGCGGGGACGGGGAACGTGGTTTACATCGATCTCGGCAAGGAGAAAAACCTCAGCCCCGGCCAGCGTCTCACCGTGTACGAGAAGGAAGGGGAGTTCCGGTACGGGAGTGAGTACTACCCGGATTTCAGCACCTACTTCTACAAGGAACGGCGGGCCAAGAAATTCCAGCGCGAAGCCGAGGAGGAACTCGAGGAACGCCACATCCCCCGGGTCGTTCTGGGCGAGCTGGTCGTGATCGACGTTTTTGAGAAGACCGCCAAGGCGGTGGTCGTTCAGTCCCGGGTCCCCGTCAACCTCGGGAGCCGGGTCCAGGTCCAGTAACCCCTTTTCGGATCAGGCGGCAAACACGCCCCAAACACTTTGTGAATCCTCCCCGGCCCGCACGGCCGGGGTTTTTTTATTCCGTCAGTCAGAGCCGCGACCGTAAGGGAGCGGTCAAACTCCATCAGTCAGAGCCGCGACCGTAAGGGAGCGGTCAAACTCCATCAGTCAGAACCGCGACCGTAAGGGAGCGGTCAAACCCCCCCCTGCCCAAATGTCCCTCGCCCCCCGGGCAATGGCTACAAAGCGCTTCCAACGGTCCGAGTCCCATGGTAATATTTTCAGCTATTCCAGGTATCGGGCCGGCGGCCGGCCCGATATCCCCCGAGGAGGATCCGCGTTGCGAAAGCACCTGAAGATCGCCACGAACCCCGAGTACGCCGCCGTCCGGGAGGCCCTGCTGAAGGCCCTTCCCGAGTTCGCCCTCGTCAGAGACTCCGAGTTGCGGGAGAAGGTGCTTCACGTCTGGCAGGAAGCCCTGCGTCGCGGGGGGTGGGCGGTGGAGGACCTCTCCCGGATCCCCAGCACGCTCCGGGCGGGGACCGCCATGAGCCTCCTGCACTACGTCCGGGGCGTGGCGGTGACCTGCTATCGCCTGGCGGAGGTCATGCTGGGGTTCTACGGCCCCAGGGCCCCCCTCGTCCTGGACGTCCTGGCGGCCGGGGCGCTCCTTCACGACGTCGGGAAACTCCTGGAGTACAGGGAGTCGGGGGGGACATTCTCCCGGAGCAGTGTGGGGGGCCTCGTCCGGCACCCCGTCTCCGGGGCGGCGCTGTGCTTCGAACTGGGGCTCCCGGTCGAGGTGATCCACCTGGTGGCCAATCACTCGGTGGAGGGCGAGCACGTCCGGCGTTCGGCGGAAGCGGCGCTGCTGCACCACGTGGTGCGCCTGAGCCAGGACATCGTCACGGGTTAGAATCCAATCACATCCAGGAGGTCGATATGGCTAAGTACAAGATCGCGTGGCTGCCGGGAGACGGCATCGGTATCGAGGTCCTCGAGGCGGCAAAAATCGTCCTCGACAAGCTCAACTTCAATGCCGACTACATTATGGGCGACATCGGATGGGAGTTCTGGTGCAGGGAGGGGGATGCCTTCCCCGAACGCACCATCGACCTGCTCAAGAACGTCGATGCCGCCATGTTCGGCGCCATCACGTCCAAGCCCGTCAAGGCCGCCGAGGCCGAGCTGGTCCCGGAACTGAAAGGCAAGGGCCTGGTTTACCGTTCGCCCATCGTCCGGATGCGGCAGCTCTTCGACCTGTACATCTGTCTCCGTCCCACCAGGGGTTACGCCGGGAACCCCCTCAACTACAAGGAGAACATCGACCTGGTGGTCTTCCGCGAAAACACCGAGGACCTCTACTGCGGCGTCGAGTTCAACCCCGTCCCGGACGAACTGGCGGAGACCCTGGGGAAACTGTCCAAGCCTTTCGGCGCCTTCAAGGGCCTTGCGGGGGACCAGTACGCCGTGTCCTGCAAGATCAACACGCGGAAGGGGTCCGAGCGGATCATCCGGGCCGCCTTCGAGTTCGCCCAGAAGTTCGGCCGCAAGAAGGTGACCATCATCCACAAGGCCAACGTGGTCCGGGCCACCGACGGCCTCTTCCTCGAGATCGGCAAGGAGGTGGCGAAGGAGTACCCCGGCATCGCCGTGGACGACGCCAACATCGACGCCATCTGCATGTGGCTGCTGAAGAACCCCTTCAACTACGACGTCCTGGTGGCCCCGAACCTCTTCGGCGACATCATCTCCGACCTGTGCGCCCAGATGGTGGGCGGGCTCGGTTTCGGGTGTTCCGGGAACATCGGGGAGCGACTGGCGGTTTTCGAGCCCACCCACGGCTCCGCCCCCAAGTACGCCGGGCAGTACAAGGTCAACCCCATCGCCACCATCCTCGCCGCCAAGATGATGCTGGACTGGCTGGGCGAGAAGGAGATGGGCGACCGCCTCGAGAAGGCCACGGCGGACGTCATCGCGGAGGGGAAGGTCCGAACCTACGACATGGGCGGCGGCTACTCCACCCTGGACATGGCCCGCGCCATCGCCGACAAGCTGTAGTCCCGGCCCGCCGGATTGCGGCGATCCTGGGGCCCGGCCGGAAACGGCCGGGCCTCTTTCATTTGGCGGGGCTGCAGCGGGCCCGGTACGTCCGGGCCAGACCCTCCAGATCCGGGCGGGCGTCCGCGGGGGCCGAGGCCAGGGCCTTTTCGATTTCCTCCAGGGCGGCAGGGAAATCCCCCTTCCCGGCGCGGAGGATCGCCAGGTTTTTCCGCATGTTCCAGGCCATGGGGTTGCCGGGGGCGATCTCCAGGATCCGGAGGGTCGCGGAGATGGCCGCGTCGGGCTTCCCCGCCCGGGCCGCGGCGAAAGCCAGGGTGTCGAGGGCCTTGACGTCCTCGGGGGCGGAAACCAGGGCACTCTCGGCGGAAGCGGAGGCGCCGGCGAAGTCTCCGGCGGCCAGCCGGGTTTCCGCCAGGAGCAGGTGGGCGCCGGGGAAGGTGGGGTCCAGGGCGATGGCCTTGAGGGCCAGGCGGGCGGCCCCGGCGTTGTCGCCGAGCCGCTGGAGACGGAGGGCGGCCCAATCCGTCCAGATGGAGACCGATCCCGGGCAGAGGGTCCCGGCTTCGGCGAAACAGTCTTCCGCCCGTCGGACCAGCGCCTGCTTGCGGGCAGCGTCCGGCTCGATCGCGGCGGCGAAGCCGTAGAGCCGCCCGAGGTGATACCCGGTGTGAGGCAGCCAGGGGTTGTTGGCCCGGGCCCTCAGCAGGGCGTCCCGGGCGGTGAGCATCGAGGCGTCGGCCCCCAGCGTCGCCAGGTTCTCCGACGGGGAAGGGTAGGAGACCCGCCCCGGGGGAGCCAGGAGGAAGCCGCCGGGGGAGACGGGGACGCCCCGGGTGACGTCCTGCATCGCCCGGTCGGTGAGCATCACGCCGAGCCAGTGGCGGTGGAAGGCGGAACCGGGGTCGTGGCGGGACGCTTCCAGGCAGAGGGCCGCGCCGGTCTCGAAATCGTTCTGGCGGTGGCTGGCGGAGGCCCGGCGGTAGAAGATATCGGCGCGGACCCGCCCGGTTTCGTGAAGCGCCATGAGGGCCGCGGCGGCGAAGAGCCCGGCCAGGGCGGCGGCCGCCGCTACCCGGGAAGCCGCGGAACGACGGGGCCCGGGGTCGTGACGGGCCCGGGCGGAGGCGGGCAGGCCGGCGGCCAGGAGCAACAGGGTCAGCGCCAGGAACACCAGGAGGAACACGAGGAAGGCGCCGGAAGCCCGGCCGAGCCGGAAGAGGCCGGCCGCGTCGTGGGCGGCCGGCCCGGCGGGACCGGCGACGAGCCAGGCCAGTCCCAGGAGGGACGGGGGGATCGCGGTGAAGACGGTGAAGCGGAAGACCCTCTCCCCGGGGAACCCGGGACGCAGGACGAAGGGGGCCAGGGCGAAGGAGAGGAGCAGGATCAGTGCCGGGAGGGTGGCCGGGTCCGTCGGGGGGACGCCGGGCTGTGCCGTGAGCGCCAGGAAGGGAAAGAGGGCCACCGCCAGCGTGGCGCCGGCCAGGGTCCCCCCGGCGGAGAGCGGCCCGGCCGGGGCCGCGGGGGCCCCGGCGGCGGCGTTGCGCCGGGAGGGCGCCGCCGGGCCCGCCGCCGTTCCGGCCCCGGCGGCTTGGGCGGCCGGCAGGGCGGCCAAGGCCGCCGCGACCAGGTAGAGGAGCAGAAGGGTCCCGATGGTCGGGATCCCCACCTGGAATTCGGCGATGCAGGCGACGAGGGCGGCCAGGAGGGCGGCGGCCGTCAGGCGGGCCGGGCCGAGGCGACCGGCCGCAGGGTCGTCGGGGGCGGGGCGCCGGTACGGGGGGACGGCCATGAAGATGACAAGGGCCAGCAGGAAGGCGCCGGTGAGAGTGGCCCCGAGCCACTCCGGCTTCCCGGCGACAAAGGGGACCCCCGCACCCACCGTGGCTCCCGCCGCCAGGAACGCGGCCAGGAGGCGGCGCCGCCCGGCGGTCGGGAGAAGGCCGAGGGACTCCAGCCCGAAGGATGCCACCGTCCCGAGGAACACCAGGTAGGCGGCCAGGCCGACCCCGCCCGTTTCCAACAGCTTGTCCCAGGTGTCGTTGTGGGCCCGGTCCGGGAGAACGTCACGCTGCTCGAGGCGGGCCAGTTCGGGCGGGTAGAAGGCGGCCAGGCTCTGGCGCTGGGTGTCGGGCCCGTACCCGATCCACCGGCGGAACGCGTGCCGGGCGTCGGGCCCCGGGGGGCCGTGCATCGGCTCCGCAGAGAGGAAACGCCCGGCGGCCTCCTGCCAGAGGAGAATCCGGACCCGTCCCGTCCCGTCCGGGGGTTCCAGGGCGGAGCGCAGTCCCCCGAGCGCGCCCCGCTCGGCCGGGGTGAAGAGTGCGAGCCCGAGGACGATCGCCGCCACGACCGCCGCCGCGGCCATCCCGGCCGCGATCCGCGCCCGCCCTCTCGCCGCCGCGGTCGCGAGAAGGAACACGAAGAGGCCGGCGGCGAACCCCAGGAACGGTCCCCGGGAGCCCGCCAGCACCAGGCCGGCGACCTGGAGGGCGGCGGCGGCCCACAGGGCCCGGACAGGACCCTCTCCTTGCTTCTTGGCGGGTTTTCCGCCCTGGGGAGGACTCTCCCGGATCAGCCGGATCAGCGCCAGGGTGACGAAGAACGACAGAGAGAAGTAGGCTCCCGCGAAAATGGGGTTGCCGAGGGTGGAGGACACCCGGCCCGAGAATGCGCGGACCCAGGGGAAGGGGTCCAGGCCCAGCGCCTGGCCGACGGCGAAAAGCGCGATCGGGACGGAGGGGAAAACCACGGCCGCGAGAAGCCGGAGCAGCCGGGCTCGGTCCCGTATCCCCTCGGCGGCCAGGAGCGCGATCGTCGTCAGGGCCAGGTGGGTCAGCAGCCCCTGGCATCGCTCCTCGGACCCCAGGAAGGCGCCCCGGGGCAGGACGGACAGCAGGGTAGCCACTCCGTTCACCGCCGCGAGAATGCCCGTGATCCCGGCCAGGCGGAGGGGGCGCGAGGGGGTTTTCCCCTCGCGGTCCGGTCGGGCGGCCTTTCCGGCGAACCAGGCCAGGGCCATGACGGCGGCCATCAGGCGGAGCAGGAGGGCCTTGTCCGGCTCGAAGACCTTGTCGGAAAAAGGGTTGAAAAAAACCGGCACCGTGGCGGCGGCGAACAGCCACCCCGCCTCCACGAGGTTCCCGCAGAAGCTCCCGGCCCGAAAAGCCCTGTTCGACGATTCAGTGTCCTTGCTCAACGTCATCCCAATGAAGGTTTTGCAACCACTCTCCCTTCGATTTTCCGGTTGTTGCGAGTCCGTCGAATTTAATGGTTTCGCAAATAGTCGGAATAGGAACGGAAAAGTGTTTGTAAGGCCTTTGTTTGAGCCATCACCCGGAGGGAGACGGTGCTTTTTGCGGGATTGTCAAATTTGCCACCCCCGCAATCAGTCGTTTTCTCTCACAGAGGCACCGAGGCACGGAGAAATGCACATCGTTTTGATAGAATCTGCAATCCTTGTGATTCTCCTCCGTGCCTCTGTGCCTCTGTGAGATCCGCACCCGGGCATTTTTCGACCGCGTCAAAATTTCCTTTTCAAGCCGGTAAGCGCCTCCGCGTTTCAGTCGGGCAGCGAGAGGGCATTCCCCGCGAGCCAGGCCTGGAAGTAGACCAGGTCGCCGGCGCCGAGGCCGCCCGACTGGTCGAGGTCCCCCATGGCCGCCGACGCGTAGAATGGGGCTCCGCCGGGGGTGACATTTCCCGCGAGGGCGTTGGCCAGGATCACCATGTCGGCCGTCGTCACGTCCAGCGACTGGTCGAGGTCCCCGATCGTGGCGGTGGCGGTCACGGCGATCTCGTCGATCCAGGCGGTGTCCTGTCCCTCGGTCACCCCCTCGTCCTTGGCGTAGGTCCACTTGACGAAGTGATCGCCCCGGGAGATGGGGAAGGACTTCCGGGTCCAGTCCACCTCGCCGCTGGCGTAGGTCATGACCGTCCCGTCCAGTTCGAAGGTCACGAAGTCGTAACCGGCCTCCGAGGACACCTTCCACCAGAAGGAGAGGGTCCCGGGCCCGGCGAGGGTGGTGTAAACGCTGCACTTCATCTCGTCGGACATGATGGAGGAACTCTTGAAGCAGTTGGGCCCCGTGTGTGCGCCGGTGAGCGAGACCGACCACTGGTCGTCCCCGGAGAGGGAGAAGGTGAGGTCGGACCGCTCGACCGCGGTGCCGGACAGGGTGGGAAGGGTCACCAGCTTGCCCGGGGAGTTGGCGGAGTAGGTCCCGCCGAGTCCGTTGCCGTTGACGGCCCGAACCCGGGCGTAATAGGTCTTCCCGTTCTCGCAGTCGTCGATGGTGTGGGTCAGCGTGCCGCGGGCGTAACCGTCGTACTTGTCGTTGCCTCCCGGGGTGGTGCCCACCTGGACGTGGTAGGCGGCGATCCCGCTCTCCGGGTCGGCTTCCGTGCCCTTGACCCAGTTGAAGGTCACGCTGGAGGTCGAGGAGGACGCCCCGAGGGTCGGGGTGCCGGGGACGCCGGTGGGTGGGGTCATGTCGGAGAAGACGTCGAAGACGTCGAAGGTCATGACCGCCCCCGACGCCGAGATGTTGCGGACCCCCAGGCGCAGCGGGCCATCCGCGTAGAGGCTGGTGTTGGGGGTGGTGGCGGGCCCGATCGTGCTTCCCTGGGTGTAGAAGTCGCCGGCGTCGGCTTCCGCGCCCGACTCGATGTCCTCGTTGCCGTCAGCTTCCATGAGGCGGAGCATCTTGTGGGCGGTGTAGGAGTTGTCGTAGGCGAAGGTGGAGCCCGACGGGTCCAGGCGGCCGTCCACGTGCCAAACCACGAGGCCGTTGGTGGGGTACGGGGTGTCGTTGGCTTCCCGGTAGCGGTTCTGGACCATGAAGAACTCGGCGAAGGGGCCGAGGAAGAAGTTCCCGGGGATCAGGAAGAGCGCGTCCGGGAACGTGGCCGAGGAGCGCAGCGAGACGCCGGTCTGCCCGGCGAAGACGGGCACGGGGTCGTTCCAGCCCAGGAGGAACTTGCTGTAGCAATTGTGGTCGCCCCAGTTGCCGTCCATCATGTCCAGCCCCCCGACGCCGCCCGAGGGCCCGATGGCGTCGTCATAGTCGTAGTAGTCGGGCAGGCCCAGGGCGTGGCCCGTCTCGTGGATGACGGTGTGGGGCTGAAAGGCGCCGTTGGGGTAGGTGGAAGACTCCCACTGCCAGGAGTAACGGCCCAGCTTCTTGCCGTCGAGGGTGAAGCTCTGGTCGTAGAAGTGGGTCTGGTAGGCCCACCAGAACGAGGCCCAGGCGCCGTGGCCGCCGGCCCAGAAGACCATGAGGTAGTCGATCTCGCCGTCGCCGTCGTTGTCGTACTGGGTGAAGTCGTGCCCCTGGGCGTTGAAGTAGTTGAGGGCCTCCTTGATCAGGTTCTGGCGCCCCGTCGTCGTTTGGGTGACGCTGGTGCGCGGGTAGGTGGTGGTGTACCACCCCAGGGCGCTCCCCTGGACCTCGAGCTGGTTGTAGGACGCGCGGCGATAGAAGTTGCGGAGGCTCTCGTAGGGGAACCGGACGGGGTCGCCGTCCCCGTAGAGCTTGGAGACGAAGGACTCGGGGGTGTCGGCCGTGATGTGGGGGGTCCCCTGGAAATCGATGAGAATGGCCAGGACCTTGACGTTCCCCTTGGTGGGCATCCCCACCCGCCCGGGAGGAAGGGACATCAGGACCGGGTCCGTGGTCCCGATCCCGAGAAGGGCGTTGAGCCGCCGCTGGGCGTCGAGAACGCGGGCCGGGTCCGCCCGGTGGTTCCCCAGCGCGTAGGCGGCCTTGATCTGGGCCGCGAGCGTCCCGTCCCGCCGCATCTGCTCCCACTGCTCCGCCGTCGGGGGGTACAGGGCCAGGACCGACCCCGAAAGGCACAACCCAAGGATCACGCCCCACACGTTGAACGTCACCCGCAAGAACCGGTTTCGTCTCGTCATGAAAGACCCTCCGAACTGGAATGCGGCGGACCCGGCGATCCCCCGTTAAAATACTAATGATGCACCAGGATGGTTGGAGACGCAACGACTTTTTCCTTGACAAGGGGAGGGGCCTCTGGTAAAAATCGCCTGCTTCGGAGCCGAGGGGTTCCCTTCGCCCGGGGAGCCGGAGCGCTGTGCGGAACGGATACGCCGCGTCCCCATCGTCTAGGGGTCTAGGACACTGGCCTTTCACGCCGGCAACAGGGGTTCGAATCCCCTTGGGGACGCCAATCATATGGGCTGGAGTGATCCAGCCCGTTCCTTTTTCGGGGGAGCGCGCACCATGAACATCACCGTGAACGGCAAGGACGTCACCCTGGACGGCGGGGACCTCAGCGTGCGCGAGTTCCTCGCGGCCATGAAATTCCGGTTCCCCATGATCGTGGTGAAGGTCAACGGGCAGGTCGTCCGCAAGGACGCGTGGGACTCCGCGCGGATCCACGACGGCGACCGGGTGGAGGCCATCCACCTGATGGGGGGCGGGTGATGACGGGCCTTCTGGACGCCATCGAGCGCGAGGCGCGGACGTTCTTCGAGAACGGCCGCGGTTGCCACGGCTGGGATCACACGCGGCGGGTCCTGGCCCTCGCCCGACGAATCGCCGGGGCCGAGGACGCCGACCCGGTCCTGGTGACCGCGGGGGCCCTCCTCCACGATATCGGGCGCAGCCGGGAGGACGCGAGCGGGGGCAAGGTCTGCCACGCCAAGGCGGGGGCCGAGCTGGCCCGGCAGGTCCTGCACAGGATCGGCGCCGCCCCGGGCTTCATCGACCAGGTGGCGCACTGCGTGGCTTCCCACCGTTACCGGGGGCACATCAAGCCCGCCACCCTCGAGGCCCGGGTGGTCCACGACGCCGACAAGCTCGACGCCATGGGCGCCGTCGGGATCGGGCGCGCCTTCCAGTTCGCCGGCGAGGTGGGCGCCCGGCTCCACGACCCCGGCATCGACGTGGAGAAAACCGCCTCCTACACCGTGGAGGACACCGCCTACCGGGAGTTCCTGGTGAAGCTCTCCCGCCTGCGCGAGCGCATGCTGACCGACGCCGGCCGCCGCCTGGCGGAGGAGCGGCACACGTTCATGGAGGCCTTCTTCGACCGCCTCAACCGGGAAGTCCTCGGGGAATGCTGAAGTGCCATCGCCCTCCGAACGATGGACATCCCCGTCTTATCACCCTCCAGACGGTGGAAATTTGGCCTTGGGCCACCTGTTGCGCGGCCCGGAGCGCCGCGCTACGCCTGTTGCGCGGCCCGGAGCGCCGCGTTGCCGCCGCCGGCATCGCCCCAATCCTGACGCGAGGTGACCGCTGATGAAGCACCGACCCTGGTTCGCCGTCCTTGTCCTGATGTCCGCCGCCGTCGCCCTGCCGGCCCCCGGCGAGGGGATGTGGCCCATGAGCGAGCTCCCCCGGCTCGACCTCGCGGGGAGGGGGATCGTGGTCCCGGCGAAGGAGATCTTCAACCCGGGCGGGACCGGGCTCATCGACGCCAACGTCCAGCTGGAGGGCTGTAGCGGCTCCTTCGTCTCCGGCGAGGGGCTGATCCTGACCAACCACCACTGCGTCTTCGGTTACGTCCAGGCCGTCAGCACCCCGGAGCACGACTACCTCACGAACGGTTTCCGTGCGCCGGCCCGGATGGAGGAGATCCCGGCCAAGGGTCAGACCGCGCGGATCACCGAGTCCTACCGGGACGTGTCCACCGAGGTCCTGGACGCCGTCCGGGGCATCGCCGACCCCGCGGAGCGCACGCGCACCCTGGAGCGCAGGAAGCGCGAACTGGCCGTGCAGGCCGAGACCCAGGCCCCGGGGAAACGGGCCGAGGTGGCGGAGATGTTCCCCGGCAAGACCTATGTCCTGTTCGTCTACACCTACCTCCGGGACGTCCGCCTCGTCTACGTCCCGCCCCGCTGCGTGGGCGACTACGGCGGCGAGGAGGACAACTGGGTGTGGCCCCGCCACGGCGGCGACTTCTCCTTCCTCCGCGCCTACGTGGGGCCCGACGGAAAGCCGGCCGACTACTCCCCCGACAACGTGCCCTACCGCCCGAAGGTCTTCCTGCGCGTCGCCCCCGAGGGCGTGAACGAGGGGGACGCCGTGTTCATCCTGGGTTACCCCGGCCGCACCTACCGGCACCAGCCGGCGGCGTACCTCGCCTGGGAGGAGGAGATCCGGATGAGCGCCGTGGCCGAATCGTACGAGGGACAGATCCGCCGGATGGAGGCCGCCTCCGCCGGGAGCCCCGAGGCCGCCCTCCGCCTGGCCGGCCGGATCAAGGGGCTGTCCAACACCTCGAAGAACTACCGGGGCAAGCTGGCCGGCCTCCGGCGGCTCGGCCTGGTGGAAAAGAAGCGCGCGCAGGAGCGCGAGATCCAGGCCTTCATCGAGCGGGACCCCGCGCGGAAAGCCGCGGACGGCGCCCTGCTGGCCGACATCGACGCCGAGTACCGGCTCGTGCGCGAGCGCTCCGGCAAGGACCTGTTGCTCAACGACCTCTACCGGAACGTCTACCCGCTGCGCATCGCCCACACCCTCCTGGAGAATGCCCGGGAACGTGCCAAGCCCGAAGTGGAGCGCGAGAACGCCTACATGAGCCGCAACCGCCACCTGCTCGTGGCCGAGTTGCGACGGTGCCTTGAGGGGTTCCACCCCGACACCGACCGGGCCCTGCTGCGCGAACTCCTGCTGCAGGCCGCCCGGCTCCCGCAGGGGCAGCGCATCGCCGCCCTGGACGCCGTCGTCGGCGACGGCGACACCGCGAAGATCGACCGGTGGCTCGACGAGTCCTTCAACCGCTTCCGCCTGGCCGACGAGAAAACGGTGGTCGCGGCCCTCGACGCCGAGGTCGGGGACCTGACCTCCCGGGACGACCCCTTCCTTCGCCTGGCGGCGGACCTGATGGACACCTACCTGGAGAAACGGGACTTCGAAAAGGCGCGCAAGGGGAACCTCGACGCCCTCTCCGCGCGACTCATGGAGGTGAAGCGCCTCTTCCTCGGCGCCTCCTTCATCCCCGACGCCAACAGCACCCTGCGGCTGACCACCGGGCGGGTGAAGGGGTACGCCCCGCGCGACGCCGTGCGGATGCAGCCCGTCACCACCCTGGAAGGCATCCTCGAGAAGGACCGGGGGGCCGACCCCTTCAACGCCTCCCCCCGGCTCAAGGCGCTGATCCGGTCCGGGGACTTCGGCCGCTTCACCCTCCCGGGCCGGAATACCGTCCCGGTCAACCTGCTCTACGACGCCGACACCACCGGGGGGAACTCCGGCAGCGCCCTGCTCGACCGCCGGGGGCGCCTGGTGGGGGTCAACTTCGACCGGGCCTGGGAGGCCACCGTCAACGACTTCGCCTGGAGCCCGGACTACAGCCGGTCCATCGGTGTGGACATCCGCTTCGTCCTCTGGGTGGCCTGGAAGCTCGGCGGCGCCATCGACCTCCTCCGGGAGATGGGCGTGGAGCCCGTCATGCCCCGGCCAAAACCGGCCCGGGGAGCCCGCTAGCCCCGGCGCCCGGCTGCGAGTCCCCGCGCGCAGGGGAGCGCGGTGGCGCTCCCCGCCGCCGACTTCTTCGGGTTTACGAGGGACAGGCGTGCGGCGGCAAGTCTTGGAATTGCCGTTATGTCCGGCAAACCCGATGCTTCTCGCGCCAGGGCAAGGCCGGCTCCCCCGGGGAAGGTAAACGAACACTCCCCCCTGCCCGTCCTTTGGGTCCCTTTGGTCCTTTAGGTCCTTTCGTCCTTTCCCGCTTCATCCGACCCGCAACGCTTCCATCGCCAAATCGGCGGTTCGAAGGCTCACTATCACACTCCAATCGAATTCCTGCCTGACAGCACCCGAAGAGTATCGTATAATCGATGAAAATCCGTTTGGAGGCAGGCATGGATTCTCCGCGACCCTCTGCCACCGCCGTCATTCCCTCGTCGTCCGGACGCTCCTCCGGGGTTCACCGCCTGGCGGGCTGTTGCCTGATACTCGCCCTGATGGGCTCCCTGCCCTCCCTTTCCGCCGCACCGCCGGCCGGTGAACTTTCCCGCGATGCCATCCTCGCCGAGGCGGGCAGGATCATCGAGCGGGTTCTCGCGAAGGAGTACGCCGTCGGCTTCGCCCTGGGGGTGATCCGGGGCGACGAGACCTTCACCGCGGGTTTCGGCGAGACCGCCCGGGGTTCGGGGGTGAAGCCGGACGCGAAATCCCTTTTCCAGATCGGGTCCGTCACCAAGACCTTCGTGGGGGTTCAACTCGCCGACCTCGAGCTGCAAGGACGGGTCCGCATGGACGACCCCATCGATCTCTACCTTCCGATGAACGTCCACGCACCCGCCTGGGGAAGCCGGAAAATAACGCTCCAGGACCTCGCCACCCACTACGGCGGACTCCCCGGCTTGTCGGACGGTTTCGTCTCCTCGCCCGAGGGCGTCTGTGGGGACGCCTACACCCTGGAGCGGCTCTGGAACTGGGTGGATGGCTACCGGCTCCGGCGCTCCCCGGGAGAACGCTTCGAGTACAGCAACGTGGGCCTGGCCATGCTCGGCCATCTCCTGGCCAACGTCAGCGGCAAATCCTGGGAGGCCTCCTGCCTGGACCAGGTCTGCCTTCCCCTTGGCATGAAGGACACCCGGGTCACCCTCCTCCCGGAGCAGCTCCCGCGGGTCTGCCAGGGGCACCGTCCCGACCTGGACCCGGTCCGAAACGAAGAACTCGGGGCCCTGGCGCCGGGCGGGGCGCTCCTCTCCACCGTCGACGACCTGGTTCTCTACTGCCGGGCCCACCTGGGCACCCTTCCCTCGCGTCTTTACCCCGCCATGCGCTCGGCCGTGACCGCCCGGGCGAGCGCTTTGGGTGGAAGCATGAAGGTGGCGCTCTGCTGGTTCACGCTGGCCCTGCCCACCGGGGAGGTGGTCTTCTACGAGGGCTCGACGCTGGGGTTCAATGCCGTCATCTTCATGGACCTGGAGAAGAAGCTCGGGCTGGTCCTCCTCTGCAACCAGGATTCACGCGTTAACGACCAGGTGGCGTCGAGCATCCTGAACCTCCTGTACGGCAGACCCGCCGAACCCCTCGAATTGCAAACGGCATCCAAGAAGGATCGGGAGGAACTGAAGGCCTATGCCGGCCGCTATCTGCTGTCCCGCCCCACCAGCGAATACGACACGAAGGGGGACCGGATCCTGGCCGTCGAACTGCATCCCCGCGGGCTGAAACTGGCGGTGCCGGGGGAAAACCGGACGCGGCTCTTCCCCCAAGCGGGGGACACGTTCTTCCGAAAGGACGTGGGGAAAGGCCAGTGCGCGGTGAAGTTCGACCGGGGCCCCGAAGGGGCCGTCAAATCCGTGACCCTGTTCGTCGAGGGGGCGGAGAAGACCCTGCCGCGGGTGGACTGAAGGCGGTTAGGCTGAAGGCTGATAGGCTGGCTGATAGGCTGAAGGCTGATGGCCTCGCAAAAAGTCAAAACAAGGGATATTATACAGAAAACAAAAGGAATATTCATCATTTTCCGCTTGACAGAGATTTGCTTTTTGTGTAGTGTATGCCTTTGATAAATTAGGGCATGCAG